>NZ_JBFODV010000311.1:0-53771 GCF_040908495.1 Aeromonas sp. R1-1
GTGTAAGCGCAGTGATGTGTTGAGCTAACCCATACTAATTACCCGTGAGGCTTAACCATACAACACCCAAGAAGTGTTCTAAGGCTTGTAGCAAACCTAAGCGAACTACTAATTCAGTGATAGCGAAGCCAACAGGCAGTTCGTTATTCACGTCAGCTTTCTAGATTAAGAATTTGCCTGGCGGCCATAGCGCCGTGGAACCACCTGATCCCATGCCGAACTCAGAAGTGAAACGCGGTAGCGCCGATGGTAGTGTGGCATTCGCCATGCGAGAGTAGGACACTGCCAGGCACTCAATTTAAGAACCCCGCTCATCGAGCGGGGTTTTTTATTGCCTGCAATTCAGCAAATAGCCTGATAATTGACCGTTCATTCTCTCTTCTCCGCCGTTTCTCTGTTTTCCCTCCCCGATTTTCTCCGGTTATGCCATCGCCGCTGGCTCTGGTTGCCGTTATAATGGCCGCCCTCAAGCAAGGTGGTGGTATGAAAGCGGAATATCTACAGCGATTCGGGGGCATTGCCCGTCTTTATGGTCAGAACGCCTTGCGTTCCTTTAGCCAGGCCAAGGTCTGTGTGGTGGGGATCGGCGGCGTAGGCTCCTGGGCGGCCGAGGCGCTGGCCCGTGCCGGTATCAACCAGATCACCCTGATTGACATGGACGATATCTGCATCACCAACACCAATCGCCAGATCCACGCCATGCAGGGGACTGTTGGTCGCCTCAAAACCGAGGTGATGGCTGAGCGCATTCGCGGCATCAATCCGGATTGCGAAGTGATCGAGGTGGACGATTTCGTCACCGCCGACAACCTGGCCGAGCATATCAAGCGAGAGTTTGACTATGTGGTGGACGCCATCGATTCGGTCAAGGCCAAGGTGGCGCTGATTGCCTTCTGCAAGCGTAACAAGATCCCGGTGATTGTAGCGGGTGGTGCTGGCGGCCAGATGGATCCGACCCAGATCACCGTGGCCGATCTGGCCAAGACCATTCAGGATCCGCTCGCTGCGAAGGTTCGCTCCGACCTGCGCCGGTTGCACAACTTCAGCAAGAATCCTGCGCGCAAATTCGGGGTGGAGTGTGTCTTCTCAACCGAGCAGCTGAGTTATCCGGATGGTAATGGTGGTACCTGTCAGGCCAAGGCGGCCAGCGATGGCACCATGAAGATGGATTGCGCCTCCGGTTTTGGCGCCGTGACGCCGGTGACGGCCACCTTTGGGCTGGTTGCCGCGTCCCGGGTATTGAAGAAGATTGCCGAGCGGGGGGCCCGCGCCGAGAAAGAGGCAGGGAATGAAAACGCCGGGTCGATTGGCGAAGCCTAATCGACCACTGAACAAGGCGGGTTAGACTGCCTGCTCCCGGATCGCCAGCACGATCGCTCTGAGCCCGTTACCTCGTGACGGGCTCAAGTGTTTCTCAAGTCCCAGTTCGGTGAAATACCCTTCCATATCAAATGCCTGGATCGCCGCAGACGATTGGTGGTTGAGTGCCGCCAGGACGATGACGATGAGGCCACGCACGATGCGAGCATCGGAATCACAGGCAAAGTGCCAGCAGCCATCCTCGCTTTGTTCTCCCTTCAGCCAAGCCTGGCTTTCACACCCCTTGAGGCGGAACTCCTCCTGCTGCCATTCGGCGGGTAGCGCTGGCAGCTGCTTGCCGAGCTGGATGATGAGCCGATACTGGTTCTCCCAGCCGTGGGCGGCGGCAAACTGCTGGCGGATAGTGTCGGCGTTGGGCTCAAGGCCAATCTGGGTATAGCTTGCGAGGTCACTCATTCGGTTGTCTGCCTTAGAAGAAGTCACAGAGTTTGTGCAGGGCGGCCAGCAGGGCGTCGACATCATCCCGATTGTTGTAGCAAGCCAGCGAGGCGCGCATGGTGCCGCCGATCCCGAGGGATTCCATCAGCGGCATGGCGCAGTGATGGCCGACTCGCAGGGCGATACCCTGCATGTCGAGCAGGGTAGCAGCATCTTGCGGGTGGATGTCGTCGAGCAAGAAAGAGACCGCACCGGCGCGTTGGCCGGGTTCGCCGACCAGACGCAACCCCGGCACTTGTTGCAGGCCAGCTACCAGATAGTCGGTCAGTGCCTGCTCATGTTGGGCGAGCCATTCCCTATCTTGCCCCATCACAAAGTCGATGGCGGCGGCGAGGCCGATAGCGCCAGCGATATGGGGGGTGCCCGCCTCGAATTTGAAAGGCAGGGTATTGAAGGTGGTGCCGCTGAAACTGACCCGATCGATCATCTCGCCACCTGCTTGCCAAGGCGGCATCCGCTCCAATAGCTCGGTGCGGCCCCACAACACACCGATGCCGGTCGGGCCATAGAGCTTGTGGCCGGAGAAGGCGTAGAAGTCGCAACCGATGGCTTGCACATCCACCTCGAGATGAGCCACTGCCTGGGCGCCGTCGATTAGCGTCACGGCGCCAACCGTTTTGGCGGCAGCCACTATCTCTTTGACCGGATTGACTGTACCGAGGGCATTGGAGACGTGAGCTACGCTCACCAGTCGGGTGCGTGGCCCCAGCATGGCGTGATAGGCGGCCAGATCGAGATCGCCTCGCTCATCGAGCGTGATAACCCGGATCTCCGCCCCGGTGCGCTGGGCGACCAGTTGCCACGGGACGATATTGGCGTGGTGCTCCAGCGTACTGAGGATGATTTCATCCCCCGTCTTGAGCTCGCTCATCCCCCAGCTCTGGGCAACCAAGTTGATCGCTTCCGTGGTGCCGCGGGTCCAGATCACCTCGCGAGAGTAAGGCGCATTGATAAAGCGGGCGACCGTCTCGCGGGCTGTTTCGAAGGCCCGGGTCGCGCGGCCACTCAGGGCGTGGGCGGCGCGGTGCACGTTGGCGTTGTCGGCCCCATAGTAGTGAGCGATGGCATCCAGTAACGCTTGCGGCTTCTGGGTGGTGGCGGCGTTGTCCAGATAGACCAGAGGGTGGCCGTTCACCTCCTGCGCCAAGGCCGGAAACTGGCTGCGCAGTTGGTCGTGCTGTTGCTGATTCATGCTCCCCTCATCATCCGGAAAAAGTCATCATCTCGAAAGGTCGGCCATGATCCTGAAAATAGCGCCCGAACACAAGGTGCGATAAGCCCGATGAGCGGCTGCCTGCTGTGCAGCAGGTACGGCTCGTCGGGTGATTTCTGGTACAATGCCGCCCCTCATCATAAGCCAAGAGATCCGGCCCATGAAGCTCAACCCCAATCAGAACGAAGCGGTCAAGTATGTTTCCGGCCCTTGCCTGGTGCTGGCGGGTGCCGGATCGGGCAAGACCCGCGTCATCACCAACAAGATTGCCTATCTGGTGCAGCAGTGCGGCTACAACGCTCGCAACATCGCCGCAGTTACCTTTACCAACAAGGCGGCACGGGAGATGAAGGAGCGGGTTGGCCAGACTTTGGGTCGCAAGGAAGCGCGGGGGCTGATGGTCTCCACCTTCCATACACTGGGTCTCGATATCATTCGTCGGGAGCACAAGAGCCTGAATCTCAAGGCGAACTTCTCCCTGTTCGACGACACCGACCAGCTGGCGCTGCTGAAAGAATTGACTGAAGACGAGCTCGACAACGACAAGGACAAGCTCTCGGCACTGATCAGCCAAATCTCCAACTGGAAGAACGACCTTATCCTGCCCGCCCGTGCCATGCGCATCGCCCGCGGGCCGGAAGAGGTGCTGATGGCCCAGCTCTACGAACGTTATCACCGCCAGATGGTGGCCTATAACGCGCTGGATTTTGACGACCTCATCGTGATGCCGACCCTGCTGCTCAAGAGCAATCAGGAGGTGCGCGAGCGCTGGCAGAACAAGATCCGCTATCTGCTGGTCGATGAGTACCAAGACACCAACACCAGTCAATACGAGCTGGTGAAGCAGATCGTCGGCGAGCGGGCCCGTTTTACCGTGGTAGGGGATGATGACCAGTCCATCTACTCCTGGCGCGGTGCCAAGCCGCAGAACCTGGTGCTGCTGAGCGAAGATTTCCCCAGCCTCAAGCTGATCAAGCTGGAGCAGAACTACCGCTCCAAGCGGCGGATCCTCAAATGCGCCAACATCCTGATCGCCAACAACCCGCACGTCTATGACAAGGCGCTCTTCTCCGAGTTGGATGAAGGGGTGAAGCTCAAGGTGCTGTTTGCCAAGAACGAGGAGCACGAAGCGGAGCGGATCGCTGCCGAGATGATGGGACACAAGTTTATGAACCGCACCAGGTTCAAGGATTACGCCATCCTCTATCGGGGCAACCATCAGTCGCGCATCTTCGAGAAGGCGCTGATGACCAACCGCATTCCCTACCGTATCTCGGGCGGTACCTCGTTTTTCTCCCGCACCGAGATCAAGGACATCATGGCCTACCTCAAGCTGCTGGTGAACCCGGACGAGGACACAGCCTTCCTGCGGGTGGTCAACCTGCCGCGCCGCGAGATTGGCCCCACTACCCTCGAAAAGCTCGGCCAATACGCCAATCAGCGGGGCAAGAGCCTGTTTGCCGCCAGCTTCGAGCTGGGGCTGGAGCAGCACCTCTCTGGCCGTGGCCTCACTGCATTACAGGCCTTCACCAACTGGCTGGTTCGCCTTGGCGATCAGGCGTTGCGCGGCAATCCGGTGGAGGCGGTGCGGGACATGATCAAGGAGATCCACTACGAAGAGTGGCTCTACGAGACCTCCCCCAGCCCGAAAGCGGCCGAGATGCGGATGCAGAACGTCTCCACTCTGTATCGCTGGATCACCGAGATGCTGGAAGGGGATGAGCTGGAGGAGTCGATGACGCTGGCACAGGTGGTCACTCGCCTCACCCTGCGCGACATGATGGAGCGCAACGAAGGGGAGGATGATGCCGATCAGGTGCAGTTAATGACCCTGCATGCCTCCAAGGGGCTGGAGTTCCCCTATGTCTACATGGTGGGGATGGAGGAGGGCTTGCTGCCCCACCAGACCAGCATAGATGAAGACAACGTCGAGGAGGAGCGGCGTCTCGCCTACGTGGGGATCACCCGGGCTCAGACCGAACTGACCTTCACCCTCTGCAAGGAGCGGCGTCAGTTTGGCGAGTCGGTACGGCCAGAGCCGAGCCGCTTCCTGCTGGAGCTGCCGCAAGATGACCTTGAATGGGAAAACCAGAAGAAGGTGACTGCCGAGGAGCGCCAGCAGAAGGGGCAGGTTGGTGTTGCCAACCTGCGGGCGCTGTTCAAGAAGGATTAATCCTAAGGATTGGCCGGGGTCAGTAGCGGTACTATGTCTGCTCCCGGCATGGGCGGTGAGATATAGCGCCCTTGCCCCATCCGGCAGCCGATATCAATCAGCTTCTGCAATTGCTGCTGGTTCTCGATCCCCTCGACTACCAGGGTGTAATCGAGATCCTGACAGATATCCCGCATGGCGCGGATCAGCGCCAAATCTTTGGGCGATTGCAGCATCCGCTGGGTAAAGCTGTCATCCACCTTGATGTAATCCACCGGGAAGTGGAACAGAGCGTTGAGGGAGGAGAAGCCGGTGCCGAAATCATCGAGGCTGATCTGGATACCCTTGGCGCGCAGCTCGTGCAGCGACGCCAGTGCATCGGAATCTTGTCGCGACAGTTCCCGCTCGTTGAATTCAAAAATCAGATAGCCTGGGGCGACCCCTTCCTCTTCGATGATCCCCATCAGTCGCATGATGTGGTCATGGTTGACCAGATGCTTGCCCGACAGATTGATGGCGACCTTGAACTTGCTCTGCCCGGAGATTGGCAGCCAGTTTTTCAGTTGCTGACAGGTGTGGCGCAGGATCTGGTAATCCAGCTCCAGAATCAGGCCGCACTGCTCCGCCAGCGGAATAAAGTCGAACGCATCCTTCAGAATCCCCTCCTCGGTCAGCCAGCGCGCCATCACCTCCAGTCCGGTCAGGCGGCTATCCTGCAGCCGGATCACCGGCTGGAAGTAGGGGACGATACGCCCCTCCCGCAGGGCTCTGGCCAGCATCTCTTCCGGCGAATTCCAGTTCTGGTTGATGCAATCATCCGAGTAGCTGACGATGCGACTGCGACCATTGCGCTTGGCCTGATACATGGCCAGATCTGCCTGATGGAGCAGCTGGCTGATATCTGAGGTTTGCTCGGAGACGCTCGATACCCCAAGGCTGACGGTAATGCTCAGCTCGTTGCCGAGTAGCCGGAACGGGTAGGAGAGACGGCTGATAATGCGGTTGAGCACCGGGCTGATGTCATCGTCGCTCTTGCTGCTGTCCAGATAGATGACAAACTCGTCGCCCCCCAGTCTGGCCACCAGATCGTTTTGCCGGATGCAGGTTTGCAGGCGGCGGCTCACCTCCTTGAGCAGCTGATCGCCAGCGCTGTGGCCCAGGGTGTCATTGATCTGCTTGAAGTGGTCCACATCGATAAAAATTACCGCAAATCCCGGCGATTTGTAGCGGTTGTAGTGGGTCATGGCGTGGTTGAGGTGGTTCATCAACAGCGCGCGGTTGGGCAGTTGGGTCAGCGGGTCGTGAAGCGCATCGAATTGCAGCCGCCGTTCCAGCTCCTGATGCTGCTTGAGCTGCTTTTGCAGCCTGAGGTTGGTTTGACGCAGCTGTTGCAGCCGTTGGTTGATGGAGTCTTCGGTATTGATGTCGTTGAGCTGCTGGCGGATCCGTCTCAGCTCCAGCAGCAGGGTGAGCTGACCACGCAGGAAGTCGAGAAACAGCTTGTCGTCGGTCTCCAACGGTTGAGCCGTGCTGATGATGAAGTGAGCGAAGTACTGTTGTTGCAGCCGCAGCGGCATGCTGTGCCAGTAGCGTGACTCCCTGCTCACCTCGATATTGCTGGTGCTGTGGCACAAGCCGCTGATGAACTCGTCTCCCTGATGGGGATGGGCAGGGTAGATCTTTTCCAGCTTCTGACTGGTTAACCTGACCAGCAGCATGTCCTCTATGGTGAGCATCTGGCGCAGTACCGCCTCCAGTTGGGAGAAGAGCGCCTGAGCCGGCAGGGTATTGGCGAGCCGCATGATGCGGCTGATGCTCTCGATTTTCTTTTTCCAGTTCGGGTCTTTGCGGATCAGCGGTGAAGGGAGCTCGGTGAGATGGGATCCCGCCTGGGTTTCGGTCAGCCGTTTGGCCAGACACTCCAGCAGCAGGCGCAGGGTCGGCAGGTCGGCTGGTGTGCCACGCGCCAGCAACCACTGTATCTGGCCATGCTCGATGGGGAAGACACACCACCCTTCGGCCTCATCCAGCTGGGTGAGCTGATCGGTTATGCGGGACTGCTCCCGGCCCAGCTGTTGCTTGAAGATGTCGCTGACCTTGTAGGCGTAAAGCCAGTTCAGACCGGTATCGGAGAGGCCCAGCATGCCGAAATGTTGCAGCGGGCAGAGTTGGTCAATCTGCTGGATCAGGGAATCGTAATCGTCAGACGTGGCGGTTTGTGGCGCCGGGAAGTCCATAATGGCAGAGACCAACGCCAACAGAGGAGTTGAGTAGTGGGGTTCGATGGATTGGGACGACATGTGCAACTCCCGATATGTCTACCTTACAAGAGTAGTCGGAAGCCGATAGATTGAAAGGGCCGCAATTGCGGCCCTTTCAAATACTTACAGCTTGTCGATCATGTAGTGGATGGCGTTTTCAATCTCTTCATCACTACAGTTCGCACAGGTACCGCGCGGAGGCATCATGCCGGACTTGCCGGTAAAGCCTTCAATGGCATGTTTCTTGAGAGTATCAATGCCCTGGGCGATGCGAGGATCCCAGGCTGCCTTGTCACCCCGTTTGGGGGCACCGGCTGCACCGGTGTCGTGACAGGCAAAGCAGGCGCCCTTGTATACCGTTTCGCCATCGCGGGGACCGGAAGAGGCGGCCGCCGTCGGTGCAGCATTCGCGCCGGCAATACCTTCCAGATCCTTGGCGGTATAGACCTGACCGATTGGTTTGATCCGCTCGGCAATGGCTTCCGGTGACATCTCATCGGCAGCAAGCACTGCCCCAGACAAGCTGGCGGCCGTCATCCCGACAGCCAGCAAATAGCTCAGTTTTTTCAACACGCTCATATACTCCCAGCAGTCTTTTATTATCCATGTAAACGACGGGATTATAACCGAATAGTTACAGCCATTTAAACGCTTGTGTGTGAAGTGTTAAACACTCTGCGTACAAAGTTTTGGTCGATATCACGGCAATTCGGGTAGTGGAGATAAAAAGAAACCCGGCATTCGCCGGGTTTCGGGTACCCAAGGGGTGAAATGGGTTATTTGTCCCAGCTCAGGATCACCTTGCCGGAGTGGCCGGAGCGCATCGCATCGAACCCCTGCTGGAATTCGTCGATATGGAATCTGTGGGTGATGATGGGGGAGAGATCCAGCCCGGACTGGATCAGGCTGGCCATTTTGTACCAGGTCTCGAACATCTCGCGGCCATAGATCCCTTTGATAAACAGCCCCTTGAAGATCACCTTGTTCCAGTCGATGGCCATGGTGGAGGGGGGAATGCCGAGCATGGCGATCTTGCCGCCATGGTTCATCTTGTCGAGCATCTCCTGGAAGGCGCTCGGGACGCCGGACATCTCCAGCCCCACGTCGAAGCCTTCGGTCATGCCCAGCTCGCTCATCACGTCGGCCAGCTTCTCCTTGGCCACGTTGACCGCGCGGGTGGCGCCCATCTTGCGGGCCAGCTCCAGCCGGTATTCGTTGACGTCGGTGATCACCACGTGGCGCGCACCCACATGACGGCAGACGGCGGCGGCCATGATGCCGATGGGGCCTGCCCCGGTGATGAGCACATCTTCACCCACCAGATCGAAGGAGAGGGCGGTGTGCACCGCATTGCCGAACGGGTCGAAGATGGCAGCCAGCTCGTCCGGGATGTTGTCCGGCAGCTTGAAGGCGTTGAATGCGGGGATCACCAGATACTCGGCAAAGGCGCCCGGGCGGTTGACGCCAACGCCAATGGTGTTGCGGCAGAGGTGAGTGCGCCCGGCGCGGCAGTTGCGGCAGTGACCGCAGGTGATGTGCCCTTCGCCGGAGACCCGATCGCCGATAGCGAAGCCGCGCACCTCCTGACCGATGGCGACCACTTCGCCGACATATTCGTGGCCGACCACCATGGGTACCGGAATGGTCTTCTGGGACCACTCGTCCCAGTTGTAGATGTGGATATCGGTGCCGCAGATGGCGGTTTTGCGGATCTTTATCAGCAGGTCGTTGTGGCCGAGCTCGGGGGCTGGCACATCCGTCATCCAGATGCCGACCTCTTTGTGCAGTTTGGAGAGTGCTTTCATGGCTGTTCCTTCAATATGAATGCAGAAAAAAGGGGCTGCAGCCCCTTGATTCAAATCAGATAACGCCGAGTTCACGGCCGATGCGGATAAAGGCGTCGATCGCCTTGTCCAGCTGCTCGCGGGTGTGAGCGGCAGACATCTGGGTGCGAATGCGCGCCTGACCCTTGGGCACGACCGGGAAGGAGAAGCCCACCACATAGATGCCGGCTGCCAGCATGCGGCTTGCCATTTCGGAGGCCAGTTTGGCATCCCCCAGCATCACCGGAATGATGGCGTGGTCGGCACCAGCCAGAGTGAAGCCGGCGGCGCTCATCCGTTCGCGGAAGTAACGGCTGTTCTCTTTCAGACGTGCGCGCAGGTCGTGACCTTCCGCCAGCATGTCGATCACCTTGATGGTGGCGGCAACGATGGAGGGGGCCAGCGAGTTGGAGAAGAGGTACGGGCGGGAGCGCTGACGCAGCCAGTCGATCACCTCTTTCTTGCCGGAGGTATAGCCGCCGGATGCGCCGCCGAGCGCCTTGCCCAGGGTGCCGGTGATGATGTCGACCCGATCCATCACGCCGCAATATTCGTGGGTGCCGCGACCGTTTTCGCCGATAAAGCCGACGGCGTGGGAGTCATCCACCATCACCAGCGCATCGTATTTGTCTGCCAGATCGCAGATGGATTTGAGGTCGGCGATGACGCCATCCATGGAGAAGACACCGTCGGTGGCGATCAGCTTGAAGCGGGCGCCATCGGCGTCAGCCTGCTTGAGCTGGGCTTCCAGCTCGGCCATATCGTTATTGGCGTAGCGATAACGCTTGGCCTTGCACAGTCGCACGCCGTCGATGATGGAAGCGTGGTTGAGGGCATCGGAGATGATGGCATCTTCGGCGCCGAACAGGGTTTCAAAAAGACCGCCATTGGCATCGAAACAGGAGGAGTAGAGGATGGTGTCTTCGGTGCCGAGGAAGGCAGACATCTTCTGCTCCAGCGCTTTGTGCTGATCCTGGGTGCCACAGATGAAGCGCACCGAGGCCATGCCGAAGCCATGGCTGTCGAGTCCCTGATGGGCGGCAGCGATCAGATCCGGGTGGTTGGCCAGCCCAAGATAGTTGTTGGCACAGAAGTTCAGTACCTGCTCACCGCTGACGGCGATGCTGGCCTGCTGGGCGGAGGTGATGATGCGCTCCTGCTTGTACAACCCTTCAGCTTGCACCTGGTTCAGTTGCTCGGTCAGGTGACGATAGAATCCGTTAGACATCCTCGATCCTTATTGGCTATTTCAGCTGCGTATCAACAGAGGGCGACATTTTACTGCAATCTGTTGCGGTAAATTCAAATGATTGTGCTGATATTCAACAAATGTGAAACAGATCTCACCCAGCTGGTTGGGCCAGCTGACGGTAGTGAAGTTCCAGCTGCTGGATCTGTCCGGCTACCTGGGGTTGCACATAGGGGCGCAGCAGAAACAGCACCTTCAACACGCCCTGATAGAGCAGCGGCTTGGTGATGCGGGTGTTGGGGGCCTGGGCAATCTGGAACGGGATCCAGCAGGTCACCACCATCTTGATGGTCTGGCCCAGATCCGGCAGGTCTTCATCGCTGACATCGATAATGCCGCCTTCGCGCAGGCTTCTGAGCAGCGCGACCACGGAAGAACGCATCTGCTCCTGGGCCTTGAGGTACTTCTGTTGCAGCGGTTCGTCACGGCTCAGGATGTCCGGTAGATTGGCGTAGAAGAAGCGGAACTGCCACATCAGATAGAAGATGGCATCCAGATAGCCCATCAGATCCTGCAGGGTGATCTCACGGTTGCGGGTCGGGACGAAGCTCTCGCTCAGGTGGCGGGCATACTGGTCGAAGATGGAGTGGATGATGTCTTCTTTATTGCGGAAGTGGTAGTAGAGGTTGCCCGGGCTGATGCCCATGTGCGCCGCAATATGGTTGGTGGTGATGTTGCGTTCACCCTGATCGTTGAACAGCTCGGTCGCGCTGTGAATGATCCTGTCTCTGGTTTTCATCACTCATTCCTCCAACAGGTTCCGCTCGGGGCAGTTTTGAACAAGGTCGAATCCCCGGACGGCCCGTGATAAACTTTTCGGCAATTTCAAATTGGCTCACTATACACAGCTTTAACAAGCAGTCACATGTAGCCATCAACGTACGAGAGGCAAACTCCATGATCGTAGTAACTGGCGGTGCTGGCTTTATCGGCAGCAATCTGGTCAAGCAGCTGAACGCTCAAGGACGGACCGATATCGTGGTCATTGATGACCTGACCGACGGCACCAAGTTCGTCAACCTGGTCGATCTGACCATCGCTGACTACATGGACAAAGACGAGTTTCAGGCTCGCATCGTCTCCGGTGACGAGTTTGAAGAGTGGGATAACGGCATCGAGGTGATCTTCCACGAAGGTGCCTGCTCTGCGACTACCGAGTGGAACGGCAAGTTCATCATGGAGGTCAACTACGAGTACTCCAAGGATCTGTTCCACTACTGCATCGAGCGTGAAATCCCGTTCATTTACGCCTCTTCTGCCGCGACCTACGGTGGCCGCAACGACAACTTCATCGAAGATCCCAAGTTCGAACAGCCGCTCAACGTCTACGGCTACTCCAAGCAGCTGTTTGACCAGTACGTGCGCCGCTGGATGCCGGAGATCAACTCTCAGGTTGTCGGCCTCAAGTACTTCAACGTCTACGGCCCGCGCGAGCAGCACAAAGGCTCCATGGCTTCCGTCGCCTTCCACCTCAATACCCAGGTGAAGAAGGGCGAGAATCCCAAGCTGTTTGAAGGCTGTGACGGCTTCCCGAACGGTGGCCAGATGCGTGACTTCATCTATATCGACGACGTCTGCAAGGTAAACCTCTGGTTCTGGCAGAACCCGCAGCACTCCGGCATCTTCAACTGCGGTACCGGCCGTGCCGAGCCGTTTCAGAACGTGGCCGAAGCGGTGATCAAGCATCATCAGAAGGGAGCCATTGAGTACATTCCCTTCCCGGATCACCTCAAGGGCCGCTACCAGAGCTTCACCCAGGCTGACATGACCAAGCTGCGCAGCGTGGGTTATGACGCCGCGTTCAAAACCGTTGCCGAAGGGGTTGCAGATTACATGGCGTGGCTCAACCGCTAACGGGTGAGTTTTACACTGCCTATGTAGACAAGCCGGAAGCAGGCCATACCTGTTTCCGGCTCTGTTGTTTGTCACTGTTTTTCTCAGTTTCTACCGGGTAACCACGCAATGAACATATTGATGGCACTCTCCCAGCTCGAAGTGACGGGCGCCGAGGTTTATGCCACCACGGTCGGCAACGAACTGACCCGGCGTGGTCACAACGTCTTTTATGTGTCGGATACGCTGACCAAGCCAACCCTTGGTCCCGTCTTCAAGCTTCGATTCAACAAGCGCAGTATCCTGCGCCGTTTCTGGCACGTATTTTACCTTATCTATCTCATCAAGAAGCACCATATCCAGTTGGTGCATGCTCACTCCCGCGCCTCCGGCTGGAGCAGCTATGTTGCCTGCAAACTGACCGGCACTCCGATGATCACCACGGTACATGGCCGCCAGCCGGTACACGCATCCCGCAAAGCCTTCCATGCCCTTGGATTCAGGGCCGTTGCCGTTTGCGAGGATATCGCCTGGCAGATCATCGACAACCTTGGTGTAGATCCCGCTATCGTGCAGGTGCTGCGCAACGGTATCGAGACCGGCAAGTTCCAGCCCGTGCCGGCGCCGGATAATGACAAGCCGGTGATCGCCATCATTGGCCGTTTGAGTGGCCCCAAAGGGGAGCTCTGCTACCGCCTGCTTGACGAAGTACTCGATCTGGATGCCTGCAAAGTACGGATTGTCAGCGGTACCCGCGTGCCCGAGCGTTTTGCCCGTTTTCAGGAGCGTGCCGAGTTTGTCGGTTATGTCGATGATGTGCCTGCTCTGCTGGCGGGTTGCGACCTGGTCATTGGTGCCGGTCGGGTAGCCATGGAAGCGCTGCTTTGTGGCCGCCCCGCCTTCGCCATCGGCGAAGCCAAGGCCATCGGTCTGGTGACCGAACAGAATCTGGATGAAGCGCTGGCCAGTAACTTCGGCGATATCGGTCCCAAGGATCTGGCTATCGATTTTGCTGCGCTGAAGGGCGAAATCAAATCCGCCCTAGCCAGCAAGGTTGTGCCGGAAGCCATTCGCCAGCGGATTCAGGACGAGTACGGCTTGCAGGGGGTAGTATCCGGCCTTGAAACCATCTATCAGGATGCGGTGGTTGAAACCCTGCGCCGCGAGATGCCGGTCATCATGTACCACCGCTTTATCGAACACGAAAGCGAGAAAGGGGTTCACGGTACCTGGATGCCGATCACCATGTTCGAGAAGCATCTGCGCCTGATGAAGTGGCTCGGCTACGAGACCCTGACTTTCCGCGATCTGGCGGACAAAGGCTTTATCCACCGTCTGCAATACGGCAAGAAGTACCTGATGATCACTGCCGATGACGGTTATCAGGACAATCTGACCCGCATGCTGCCGCTGCTGGAAAAATATGGTTACAAAGCAGTGGTGTACGTGGTGACTGGCGAAGGTTATAACCGTTGGGATGTGGAGCATCCGACCAATCCGGACACCAAGGTCTCATTGATGAGTGGTGAGCAGGTCAAGGCGCTGGCCGCCAGCGGTCATGTGGAAATTGGTGGTCATACCCTGACTCACCCCCGCTTGAGCAAGCTCACACCCGAACAACAAGCCCATGAAATTCAGGAGAATAAACGCCAACTGGAGGCCCTGCTTGGCCATCCGCTGCTCTCGTTTGCCTACCCTTACGGAGATATGAACGAGAGTGCCAAGGAGCAGGCTATCGCCGCCGGGTATCGTTTTGCCGTCGCTACCAATAGCGGCCCCAAAGCGATGCACCAGGACCCTTTCCAGATCCGCCGGATCGCCATCTTCCCCCGTACCGATGTGTTTGGGCTATGGCGAAAAATTCGCGGTAATTATGTATTCAGGAAGTAAGGTATGATAAATTTTCTTAAGCTATATGCACGTAATAAAGTGAGATGCCAATCTGGAAATACCATAGAGATTCTTGGTCCTGTCAGGGTCAGAAAGTGTCAAATAAAAATAAAAGGCTCTGGGAATAAATTAATATTACATTCCGGTGCCAATGTAAAAAATACCATTATTGAGATTGATGGTAATGATTGTGAGCTATCAATAGGTCGTGACTGTGTTATTGGTGAGGGATGCTATCTCTCATGCCGGGAGAGAAATATAGCATTAAACATAGGTGATCACTGCATGTTCTCTCGCAATGTTAGGGTTATGACATCTGATGGTCATGATATTTTGAAAAATCATATACGTATCAATCCCGCGAAAAATATAAAAATTGGATCACATGTTTGGTTAGCTGATGGAGTTACAGTCTTAAAGGGTGCCACCATTGGTAATGGTTCCATAGTTGGAGTGGGTGCATTGTTAACATCATCTATGCCAGCAAATTCTATGTCTGTGGGTATCCCAGCGAAAATAGTAAAAGAGAATATCACTTGGCAGGAAGATATTACTTTTTAGGAAACGTTCATGAAAATCTACGTAATTAGCCTCGTTAGGTCTAAATATCGTCGCCAACGAATCATGGAGCAAATGGCATCTTATGGTATTAAATTCGAATTTTTTGATGCAATAGATGGGAAACTTGAAAATCCACTTTTTACTGATTATGACTATAAAAAATGCCTTTGGCTCACTAGTGGGAAAATGCCAACGCGTGGTGAAATAGGGTGTTATGGTAGTCACTATTTATTATGGCTGAGGTGTGTCTCGCTCAATCAACCCATTGTGGTTCTTGAAGATGACGTTATTTTAAGTGAGTCATTCAAAGATATTATTAAAAGAATAAGAGAGGATGTGGAACAATGTGGTTTTGTTCGTTTGGAGCCAGTGGTGAGAGGTAGGCTGCATACTGTTATTGACAAGGATGAATATAAAATATCCCTAATGGAGGATAACTTTGGTGGCGCTAGAGGATACGCTATATCGCCAAGTTCTGCATCAAAGCTCATTAAGCATAGGTGGTCTGTGCCAGTAGATTGTTTTATCGGCTTACAATATTTACATGGGATGAAATCATTCGTTATTTTCCCATCGCTTATAACTCATAACGAGAAAATGGAAACAACAGTACAAACCGGATTTTCCCTGACCCATTGGTATAGAAAACCGACCAGAGAATTTTATTCTCTTTATAAAAAAATAAGAATAAAGATAGCATTTATTATAGCAACATGGAGTCTTGGTAAGTGAAAATAAAACCCTCATTATATTGGTGTTTTGATTTTTATTATATGTTACCAATGCTTATATTGTCCTGCTTTTCATTCACCACCTTTGGTGGAAAACATTACATATCAAGGCTTGTGGTTGTTATGTTTGTTATTTCGTGTGTTTTTTGTAGAAATACGATAATAAATAATCTTAAGAGAGCGGAGGTCAGGATAATACTATTTTTTTGGCTTTCTGTTGTAGTGTTTTTTTCACTTTACTGTATCTTTAGAGGTGAGCAGTTTAGTATGCCACGTACCATACTAGTGTCTATCCTATATATAGTCATTGTCCCTTGGCAAATGATTTCACTCAATATAGTAAGGCTGTCTATTGTGTTGGGTGGTGTCGCTGCTGGTATTTTAGGTGCGTATGAGTATGCTATTCTTGATATTTCTAGAATTGGTGGCGTTGTCAACCAGATACCTTTTACATTGTATGTCGCAATTACATGTGTGATTTCAATAGCTACATACCTGCAGTGTGATAATAAGTATTTGAAAACATTATCTATTATTTCTGTTTTTGGCTCGGTATTTGCCATTATAATGACTGAAGTGCGAGGTGTGTGGTTGTCAATAATTCTCACAATAATATCTCTTGTGTTATTTCAATTGCAAAGATTTGAGGCTCGTCGTATTGCGTTGATAACGGTTGCCACATTAATTTTCCTTTTTGCATTTTATTCAATCCCTGAGGTATCACAAAGAGTTAATGTTACAAAGCAGGAATTTGTAGAAATATCTAAAGGAAACATGGATACCTCAATAGGCATCCGCTTTCAACTATGGCACTCGGCAGTAGAAATAATAAAAGACCATCCATTAATGGGCGTGGGCACCAAAAAATATCCTGATTTAATGGGGCTGCAATATCAGCAAGGTATGATCTCCGAACTTGCGCTTTCATTTAAGGATGCACATTTTCATAATCAATACCTAGATAGCTATGTTCGCTATGGACTAATTGGTGTGTTAGCCATTATTGCTATTTTTCTATCACCATTTTTTTTATATGGAAAATTAGATGCGGGTGTTAAATATACTTGTTTGGCCATAGCCCTTATTTGTGTTTTTGCTGCACTGACAGATGTTCCGTTGATTCATACAGGAATAATTTATATATATATTATATATCCAGCGGCAATATTTTTATCTTGTTCAAACAATGCGTCAGGTGAGGTTTGACGTTATACATGGGAAAATAATATTCGATTAGGTATTATTAGCGGATATGGTAGTGACCTTAGTTGCTACTTTTCATTTATCGAAGTGTTGAAATTATATTAATCATGAGTTTAAGTAAAAAAAGAATATATGGAATTGATGGCCTTAGATTTATTGCTGCAATATCAGTTGTGCTTTTTCATTATCTCAGCTATTCCGTTGATAAAACATTTTTGGAGGTTTTGAAAAAGTCGGATTTTGGCTGGTTAACATCCATCTCTAAATATGGTTTTTTGGGGGTGGAGTTGTTTTTTATGATAAGTGGATTTGTTATTTTATATAGTGCCAAAGGAAAGTCATGGCAGAGTTTTGCTTGTTCGAGATTTTTAAGAATATATCCAATGTTATGGTTGGCTGCGTCAATAACTTTTGTCTTCCTTGTTTTTCTTGGTTCGACAAATAAAGAGCCATCATTGTGGCAATACCTAACAAATCTTACACTGATGCATCGATTTATATTTAATCAACCGCATTTGGATGGCGTATATTGGACGTTAACTGTTGAGCTTAGATTCTATCTGATAATTGGTATTTTGATAGCATATAATTTGCTGACAGAGAAGAACATAAAACTAATAATGTTTCTATGGGCCGTTACCGGATTGATATATCTTTTTCTAGGGAAGAATGGAAATTTTATTACAAGTGGTACCTATTTTGCTGCTGGGGTTGGTTTTTATTATATCTGGAGCAGCGGGACAACAATACATAACATTGGGTATATGCTTCTGACATTTATTATTAGTTCAATTTCAGTAGTCTTATCTCATGCATCAGAAGGTTTGTCACATAGTGTTCTCGTGATATTGATGTGTTCATTTTTTTGTATTTTCTATTTATTGGTTAATGGCTGGATACCTCCAATATCTAAAAAAATTATGACATGGTTGGGGGGGCTAACATACCCGCTATATTTACTGCATCAAGAGATTGGTTATTCATTGCTTCAATATGTCAGCAATGGCACAGGATATATATACTATGCATTATTTTTGGTACTATTAATGTCATTTTTATCATGGGGTATATATTATCTGGTAGAACCTAGGTTAAATAGATATATTGATTTTACTTTAGGGTATTTAGTAAGGAAATTTCGTGCTTCTAGTTTAACGATGAAGTATTGAGCGTGATTTTTTGAATAGATTTGTATATATTTATGATGGCGGTTATTTCTTGGTGTAGGTGGGGTGCGGTTACATATGAAAAAAATAATAATCGATCTTGATGGTACGTTAACACAAGCAAACACATCTGATTATAAAGTAGTGTTGCCACGAATGGATGTCATTGAGGCACTAAAAATTTATAAAGAAAATGGGTTTGAAATAGTCATTTTCTCCGCAAGAAATATGAGAACCTTTGAGGGTAATGTAGGGAAAATAAATGTCCATACATTACCAATCATTACAGAGTGGCTCGATACTCATCAGGTTCCATATGATGAAATTATTGTCGGTAAGCCGTGGTGTGGTAAGTCAGGTTTTTATATCGATGATCGTGCTATTAGACCATCTGAATTTGCCACACTCTCGTTAGACGAGATCAACACATTGCTTGAAAAGGAAAAAAAATGTTCCTGATCATGTCTGCTGCGTATGTGAATCAAGACCTAGAGGCTGAATTCGGTAAAATCCCCCCCAGTTTTTTGCCACTGGGTAATCGTCGTTTATTCAAACACCAAGTGGCGCTAGCCCCGAGTGGAACAGATGTTTATTTGTCTGTTCCAGAAAATTATAGATTATCAGATAGTGACCTTGCATGGTTGACTGAGCAGGGAGTTAAGGTCATTTACATTCCTGTCGGACTTAGTCTTGGAGCTTCTCTTGTTGCTGCGGTTAATTTGAGCGAGTACCGCCAGGGGAGTTCTCTACATGTTCTTTATGGCGATACGTTATTTGGCCGACTCCCTGCAGGGGAGAATATAGTTAGCGTTTCAAAGACTGAGTATTATTACAATTGGGCTACTCTAGGGCATGAGAATGTTGATTGTATTGAAGATGAAAACCGCGATGTTGAAGGTCTGATAATAGATGGATATTTCAAGTTCCAGGACGCTAGGGAACTAATTCGATGTATTACTCAATGTAACTGGAGTTTTCTAGAAGGATTAAATCGGTATCATCATAAAGTTAGGTTAAATGTAGTTAAATCAGATGGGTGGTTGGATTTTGGGCATGTAAATACATACTACAGATCAAAGGCTGAATTTACCACGCAACGTGCATTCAATGAGATTGTGATTACGCCATATTTTATTGAAAAATCTAGCGTCCATAATGTAAAAATTATGGCCGAGGCGGAGTGGTTTGAAAAGCTTCCTTTTTCTTTACGTGGATACATCCCTCAGTTCTTGGGATCATCAAAAAATGATGGTAGCGCTACGTATCGACTAGAGTATTTGCACAATACAGCGCTAAATGAGGTTTATGTCTTCTCTGCGTTACCCAGCTTTTGCTGGAAACCAATAATTAATAATTGCCTAGATTTTCTATTGGATTGTCAACGTGTTAAAAATACTGAAAACCAGCCTGCTAATCAAGTGAGCGATTTATTTGGGGCGAAAACACTGAGTCGTATCAATGATTATTGCCAGTCAACAAATATATCACTTAATGAACATTGGAAATATAATGATTTTCAGCCTGTATCCATTCAGGATTTATTAGATGCATGTAGTGTATATTTACCAAAAGATTGTGGGTTAGCGTCTGTACTGCACGGAGACTTCTGTTTCAGTAATATATTATATGATTTTCGTGCACAAAAAATAAAAGTGATTGATCCTAGAGGAATTACTGCTAACAGTGAAATGACGATATATGGAGATGTTTCATATGACATCGCTAAGCTTAGTCATTCTATTCTTGGTTTGTATGATTGGATTATCGCTGGTTATTATGATGTAAACATATCTGCAAGGGAAATAGAATTTAAAATCAAAGTCAGTAATTATGTGGATGATATTCAGTCTTATTATATATATCGCGTCGGTTCGGTATTTGGTATGCGGCCTGAGACTCTTTATGCGATGCAAATTCATCTGTTTTTGTCTATGTTACCACTTCATGCTGATTGTAAAAAACGGCAAAATGCGCTATTCGCAAATGCATTCCGTTTATTCCACATATTAAAGGGACTTAATTGATGATTGTTATTCCAATGGCAGGAATGAGTTCTCGCTTTTTTAAAGCGGGTTATGATAAGCCTAAATACATGTTGTCTGCACATGGTGCTACGCTATTTGAACACTCAGTTAATAGCTTTCATATGTATTTTGAAGATACGCCGTTTTTGTTTATTGTTCGTGATGTTTACAATACTGAAAATTTTGTAAAAGAAATGGCCACCAAGATGGGGATCAAGAATTTTTTCATTTCTACACTTTCAAAAGAAACAAGAGGGCAAGCTGAAACGGTAGCGATTGGACTGCTTGATTTCATCAAAAATCATGCTCCATACCTAGGTTCTATCACAATATTTAATATCGACTCTTTCCGTCACAATTTCACCTTTCCAGATATCATTGAGAATTGTGATGGATATTTAGAGGTTTTTAAAGGTGATGGTGATAATTGGTCTTTTGCAAAGCCATTAAAAGAAGGTAGTACAGAAGTTGTGCTGACGGCTGAAAAAAATAAAATATCAGATTTATGTAGTACCGGATTATATTTTTTTGCGAAGTGCGATGACTATTTAGATGCGTATAAAAAATATGAGGCTTTGCCTGCAGCGAAATGGGATAGGGGTGAGTTATATATAGCCCCAATGTATAATATAATGATAAAAGAGGGTAAAAAAATCCATTATAATTTGATCGAACGAGAAGAAGTTATTTTCTGTGGCGTGCCCAGCGAATACCTTGATTTCCTTTCTCAGGATGTAATAAATGAAGATAAATGATCAAGATATTACGTTCGTTGTACAAGGTCCAGTGCAGGCAAGTAAGGATCGTTCTCAAATTGATGGGGTCACATCGCAATGTCTGAAGTCTATTAGAACGTACTTTCCTACGTCCACAATCATTTTGTCTACATGGCAAGGCCAGAATATTGATGGTTTGGATTTTGATCAGGTTTTACTATTGGAAGATCCTGGTCAAAATATTATAATGAATGATGGCAATGTTGTAAAATTAAACAATAACCGACAATTATATGGTGTGCACATGGGACTTGCTATGGTTGCAACCCCTTATGCCGTAAAGATTCGTAGTGACAATATAGTGACTGGTCGCGGTTTTCTAGATCTCTATCAGAAGTATGTAAACGAAGAAAGAGTGAGTGATTTCTGCTATTTGGATAGCCGAGTCATTACGAGTAGTGCTTTTTTTATTTCATCACATTACGGTAAGCCTGTATTTTTCCATAAGAGTGATCTATTTGACTTTGGTCTGACGACAGATCTACTAAAGATATGGCCAGAGAAAAAATTAGAACAGCTGCACTTCTACTTAAAGGCCGGATATAAAGAGCGTTATCCAGCAACGGAACAATACTTTTTACTACATTGGCTGTCCATATTGATGGGTAAGACGTTGAAGATCAATAATAAGGCTAATGATGATGCAGGATTGGGATCAGATTTCTGGCCTTGTTTTGTGGCTAACAATCTCATTGTGGCAACACCTGAAATGTTATCTCTAGATGTGACAGAAAAATTTTATAAACGAGGTAATCTCGCGTTAGAGTTAGACTTGAGTGACTGGTTATATTTCGTTGGCTTGAAAAAACGGCCATTTGATGTCAAGAGAGTGTATAGGAAATATAAAGAAATATCTGGGCTCCTATTCAGGAGAATCAGAGAATAAAACACAGGTTCATGACATCTGTCACACTTAAGTCTGATTGATGAATTGTCATATTTAATGCTGTTAAATATTATATTGTGGGGCATACCTTTTTCTTAAGGGAGCTATGATTTTAATGGTCATGTGAGAAATCAATGGTGAAAAATAGTTATGGACTGGCATTGTTACTCGGTATTGGGACATCCATATTATTTTCTGTATCGCAAGTAATCGGTGGCGATCAGACCCAGATGCTCTACAAGGGTTACCTTGGGGCTTATGAGGGGGTCTGGCTCAGCTATGGCAATGCGGCGAGTGCTGTGGGCAATGTGCCGGGGAGCTTGTCTGCCTGGCTGATTGGCGGGCCGCTGCTGCTGTGGGATTCTCCCTATGCCCCCATGGTGTTGCTGCTGGCGATGCGGTTGGTCGGGTTTCTGCTGTTTGATGCGGTGATCAGTCAGGTGTTTGATGACAGGGTGCGTCTGCTGTTTCTGGTGCTCTGCTGGCTCAACCCCTGGTTCCAGTACGAGAGTCTGCTCTACAACCCCTCCTATCTGTTCCTTTTCTCGGCCATGCACTGCTGGTCGGCCTGGCATATGCGCGAGCGGGCCTCCTTTTGGCACATGATCGTCCACCTGCTGGCTATCGGCATGGCGATGCAGCTGCACTACTCCTGGCCGCTGCTGGCGGTAATGTCCACCTATCTGTTCTGGCGCCGCATTCTCAAGGTGAGCTGGAGCGGGGTGGTGGTGGCGACCCTGCTGATCGGTGCCTCCCTGATCCCTTACGTCATGGAAGTGATGAGCAACAGCCATATCACCCAGAACGTCGATCCCGAGGCGCGCCAGCGCTATATCGGCTGGGGGCTGGTGCATGTCTATCCGGTGCTGAAATCAGTGCTCTACTGGCTGCGCTACGGCTCCTGGCTGTTTGCCAGCAAGCTGGTCAACGACACCCAGTTCATCTGGCTGGCGGGACACGAATACCTGCAGATGGCGGCCATCTGGCTGTGGCGGGTGGTGATCTACGGAGTGGGCTCGGCCACCGTGCTGCTGGCAGCAAAGGCCAACTGGCAGCTGTGGCGTGAACTCAAGCCGCGTCTGCTGCGCAGCGACCGTGCTCCAGTGGATGGTGAAAGCTGGCTCGGCCTCTATGCGCTGGCGGCGGTGCTGGCGGTGCTGGTGAGTGCGGCGCTCTCGCCCATCATCTTCAACTACTGGCACCTGATGCTGATCTTCCCCTACGCCCTGTTCCCGATCCTGCTGTTGCTGGTGCGCTGGAGCCGCCGTTATCCGCAGTGGGTTGGCAAGGGGCTGCTGGCGGCAACCCTGTTCTGCACCGCGGTGAACCTGATCGCGGCGTGCGACAGCACCAAGTTCTCTTATCAGGCGGACTACAAAACCCAGGTGCTGGAGTATCTGCAAGAGATGAAGCTGCAACCCAAGCAGTGAGTCATCCACGGCCAGCTCCCCGATCTCGGTGGGCTGGCTGTCACTATTCGAAACGGTCCATATGGGCGAAGTTTTTGGCTTCGGCAACCCAACCCTCACGTCCCTGCTTGTCCCGGATTTTTACCCACCACTGGTTCTGCGGTGACCGGCCGTATCTGATCTCTTTGCGCGCATAGTCATAATCGAGGATGTAGGTTTTGCCCTTGTACCAGAACAGGCTATTGCCTTCGCCCAGTCCGCCGAGGATATAAAGCGTTTCCCCTGCCTTCATATTCAACAGCGGCCCTTTTCCCTCCTCGTTGTAGCCCAGCTTGACCGATCTGAGTATTTCGACGATCCCCGGTAGTTCGGTAATGACAACCCCGGTCAGTCCTTCCACCTGTTGGCCGCGGGGTAGCCGGAACAGCGCTTTGGCCGTCAGGGATGGTTCTGCTCTGACAATCACCTCTTGCTTGGTGGTCCACGCCTGATAGGTACAACCCTCAAACGGGCAGCGACCCCAGTCGTAATAGGGCAGGCGCGGCTTTTCATCAGAACTTACAGTCGTAGCAAACAGCGACAACAACAGCAAAAACAGTCTCATGAATCTACCTGTCCGGCGGGGCGCTCACCCGCCGGTTTAATGAATGGGGCCGCACTATATCTCAAGAGACCAAAATCCATCAAAGCCGCGGAAGTATTGATTTTCACCGCAATAAAACGGGGCCCATTGGTCATGGGAGTAGGGGGCACAAGAGGTCGAAGCGCGGCAGGGGCGGATAGCCCGCCCCTTTGCCTTGTGCCATGCTGATGGCTATCAGGGCATCGGGTCGGCACCTATGGGCATCTCTCGTTCGGGCACGCGTTTGGTATTACTGCTATCGGCACTTCTTCTCCCTCTTATGACCATCAGTCACGCCGTGGCGATCACCGCGCCCCTGCGAGGATGCGTCTTTCAGCTGGCGCCGCTGGTCACCATCGATCAGCAGGGCGAGGTCTCCGGGCCGGTGATCGACTACTTTCGCCGTCATATCGAACCCGCGATCGGGCGCACCATCGAGTGGCAGGGGCTCAATGTGGCGCGGCTGCTCAGCAACCTCGAGAGCGGCGAGTGCGATCTGACCCCGCTGCTGAGTTACAGTCCCGAGCGTGCCCGTCACTTCCGCTATATCGACCCCCACCTGTTGCTGCTGCGGCCGGTGCTGGTGGTAATGGTGCCATCGCGACTTCACTCGGTCGAACGGCAAGAAGATCTCTTCGGCACCACCATCGGCTGGTCGAGTCAGGCGATCGTGCCGCCGCTGTTGCAGCATCCGCAGATCCACATCGACACCCTCTCCCAGCTCAGCTGGGAGCATGGCAACATGCAGAAGTTGCTGCGTGGGCGGATTGATGCCGCACTCTTCTCCAACGATATTTCCGCCAACCATTTTCGCGCCAAGCTCCCTGCGGCGACCCGCCTCATCTACCTGCCGGTCACCCCGCTGCAGGTGCATATCGTGCTGAACAAGTCGCTGGGGGATGGCAATCCCGAACTGGTACAACGTATGCGTCAGATGGTGGAGCGGGTGCCGCTCGCCTCGCTGGTGGAACCAACCCCTCGGCTGTGGGGGCGTTGAGAGGGGGTTGCGTGCAATAATCTACAAGTCCAAGGCCCGCTTCTGGTGTATCTATAAGCCATGAATACCACCGATTCCCTTATCCGCTACTGGCAATCCCCGCACCTGCCGGGGGTCGAGCTGTCACACTCCCACCACAGGGCGTTCAGCTACGGCCGCCATGTCCATCTCGATTACCATATCGGGCTGGTGCAGCGGGGTGGCCAGAAGTTTATCCACAAGGGGAACAGCCACCATCTGGTGCGCGGGGTGCTCTCTACAGTCAACCCGGATGAGGTGCACGACGGCCTCAGCCTGCTGCCGGAAGGGTATGAGGTGCGGGTCTTCGCCATCGATCCGCAGCAGCTGATGCTCTGGCTGCCGGAGCAGCCGGAACCCTTCTTCGACAAGGGATTGCAGAGCCGCCCCGACCTCTATCAGGGCTTTGCCCAGCTGCACGGCTATCTCGACAACCCCAAGGCCGATGGCCTGCTGATCGAGAGCCAGCTGCTTGCCCTGCTGGGGGAGCTGCTGCATCTGGCCCCCGAGGTACACCAGTTGGCGGATCCCCAGTTGCGATTCCTGCGCGACTACCTGATGGCCGCCCTCGACGAGCCCCACTCGCTGGAAGAGCTGGCGGGGCTGCTTGGGCTCGATCGCTTCGCCTTCCTGCGCCAGTTCAAGAAGCGCAGCGGCATGACTCCCTACGCCTGGCTGAAACGGCTGCGGCTGGAGCAGGGCAAGCGGCTGCTGGCGAGCGGCATGGCGGTGAGCGAGGTGGCGCTGGCGGTCGGTTTCTTCGATCAGAGTCACTTCCACCACGGCTTTCGCCAGGCATTCGGTCTGACACCCGCCGAATTTCGTGCCCAGATGCAATCTTTTACAAGCCGCGCCCCCCGCTGATCCGCCATGCTGACTCTCCGTCGTTAAAGCGAGAGTTGTTATGCTGACCAGTCTGTTCGTTACCCTCGGCCTGATGCACCTGATTGCACTGGCCAGCCCCGGCCCCGATTTCGCCCTGATCCTGCGCACCAGCCTGCACCGGCCGACCGCCCTTGGCGCGGCGCTGGGCATCTCGCTGGCGATCATGGTGCACGCCACCCTGAGCCTGACCGGGATCAGCATGCTGATCGCCAGTCACCCGCTGCTGTTTATGGTGATCAAGTGCTGCGGCGCCCTCTATCTGGGCTGGTTGGGGTGGGGCGCCCTGATGGCGGCTCGCCAACAGAGCAGCACCGTGATGCAGAGCGCCGCCAACGAGCTGCGCGGCTGGGGCAGGGGCGTGCGCACTGGCCTTGCCACCAACCTGCTTAACCCCAAGGCGCTGGTGTTCTTTATCGGTCTGTTGGCCGCCATGGTGACGCCAGAGGTGGATGGAATGACCCGCAGCCTGCTGGTGGGCGAGCTCTTCATCATCTCTCTCTGCTGGTTCGGGCTGCTGGCATGGAGCCTCTCCACCGATCGTGCCCAGCGCCTGCTACTGCGGGTGCAGCGGCCGCTCAATCTGGTGACCGGCGTGCTGTTTGCGGTGGTCAGCCTCTCCATTCTGGCGAGCATGGGGGCCGAGCTGATGGTCTGACGAGTGGGCGCATGGGCCTATACTGCAACAAGGTTTACCTGTCAGGAGTGCCCGGCCATGCGTCTACTGCCTCTTTGCTGGTTGTTGGGGATGACCCCGGCGCTGGCGGCCCCGGTTCAGCTCAAATTGCTTGAATGGGGCTATCTGCCAGCGGGTTATGAACAACAGTTTGCCGACTACGCCAAAGCCCATGGGGTGGAGGCGACGGTCAGCCGGATCGAGCCGCTGCTGACCGATTTCGACAGCGTCTACCGCGCCCTGCGCACCCGCAGCGCCGATGTGGTGCTGCCGACCAGCTACTTCTACAAGGCCCATCACCAGCCGCTGTTCAAGCTGCTGCTCCCCATCGATTTCAGTCGCCTGCAGCACTACACCGAGGTGAAGCCCGCCCTCAAGAACACCGAGTATGACAAGCAGGGGGAGCGCAACTACTCGGTGCCCTTCTCCTACGCCATGTTCAGCCTTGCTTACGACAGCAAGCAGGTGCCACAGGCGCCCACCAGTTGGCAGGTGCTCGCCAACAGCTCGCCGCCGGGCCAGTTTGCCGAGTTCTGCGACCAGTTCGAACCGCTGCTGTTCTCGGTGCTGCTCTCGCTGGGCAAGTCGCCCGCCCTGTTTGCCAGCGGCGAGATGCTGGCCGACAAGACCTTGCAGCAAGAGGTGGAGCAGCAACTCTCGCAGCGGCTGCGAGCCAGTCGCGGCTTCTGGTTCAATCAGGCCAACCGCTGCGAGGATCTGCGCCAGCAGACCTTTGCCACCACCTGGGGGCTGGAGCTGGTGGAGTGCAACAAGCAGAACGAGCAGCAGTGGCGGATCGCCATGGTGCAGGAGGGGGCCATCTATGCTCTCGATGCGATCTCCATCGCTCGCCATGTTAGCGATGATCCCGCACGGCTCAAGGCGGCCTACCTGCTGGTGGATTTTCTGCTGAGCGCACCGCTGCAGCGCCAGATGCTGGTGGGCAC
This sequence comes from Aeromonas sp. R1-1, assembly GCF_040908495.1. Lineage (NCBI taxonomy): Bacteria > Pseudomonadati > Pseudomonadota > Gammaproteobacteria > Aeromonadales > Aeromonadaceae > Aeromonas > Aeromonas sp. R1-1. Next base: position 27,138 of record NZ_JBFODV010000311.1, read on the forward strand.
ACCCACCATCTCGGCCAGCAATATGGCCTCCCGGCCGCCCCTCAGCCCGCAGGAGCAGGCGGTGCTGCCGGATCGCCCGCTGCCGGAGTTTGACGAGCGGCTGCTGGTGCCTGCGTTGCCCGCCCATATCAAGAATCGCTACAAACGGATGGTGCAGCAGGCGATCGTCGCCAGCGGCAAAGAGGGGCTGGTCAAGCAGTGCCCCTGGGATCTCGATAACTGATGAATGAGCCTGCCGCTTCTCCGGCGGCAGGCAAGTTTGCGCAAGATGGCTGATGATCGGTCATCGCCCGTTCCAGGGTATTCCCCCGTTCAACTCACGCCGCTCGCGGGCTCACATCGTTTGAAAAAACTGAGCGCTTACCGCAGCCCCATTTAGCCGGATTAAACAACCGAACCCTCGCCAGATTGCCGCTCATACCCTGGCTGACCCTGTACAAAAGTGCCTCAATTGTGACAACTTGGATGTGAGCTGAACAATCCTGATCTGTCCCTTGTGGGAAGGTGATGAATCGGTTATTTCTCTGTGACATTGGCGGCATCCGGCACGGGTTCTCCAGCCATGTGGTGCGAAATCCACCGCAAAAACAAACAGTAAAATGCAGGAGCAAATATGAAAAAGGTCGTGATGGTTGCCGTGGCTGCGGCCCTTCTGGGTGGCTGCGCCGTCAAGAATCAGGTATCCCACAGCTTGCAGGCGATCCCGCTGACTGCCTTCCAGCAGAGCGAGAGCAACCCCAATCAGCGCGTTTACAAGGAGCCGGGCGTTGACCTGCGCCAATACAATGAGGTGCTGCTCGATCCGCTGCAGTTTATTCGCCAGGAGAACGGTCAGTGGTATCTGCTGACCGCCAATGAACAGAACCAGATTGGCCGCTACTACCACGACAAGTTCCAGAGCGAGCTGATCAAGCAGGGCGTCAAGATCGCCACCGCCCCCGGCCCGAAAGTGATGCGGATCCAGGCCGCCGTCACCAACTTCGACCTGACCCGCCCCGACCCCAAGCTGCGTGACCTGCTGCCAGCCAAGATCGCCATCAATGTCACCCGCGAAGTGATCGGCAAGGAGCCTTACCTGCTTAAGGTGGGCAGCATGGCCCAGCTGCTCGACTCCCGGAGCGGCAAGCTGCTGGTGCGAGTGATGGATGCCCGTGAGAGCACGGATACCACCCACAAGGATGAGCCCATCACTGCCGAGGAGATGGAGAAGATGATCGACCAGTGGGCGGCCAGCCGTGCCAAACAGCTGGCGGACAATCTGGGGCGCTGATCGATTGGTGCGTCCAAGCGGGGCGCAGCGGGAGCCTTTTGGGCTGCAATAATGGCAAGATGTTGATAAGGTGGTCATTTTGCAGGCAGGAGAAAATGATATGAAACGTGTGTTGTTACCCATCCTTGTTGCTGGCCTGTTGAGTGCCTGCAGCACCTCGTCACCCACGCCTGAGTGTGCGCCGATGGCGGGTGGCTGGCAGAGTCAGCCGTTGCCCAATGCTGAAGGGGAGGCCGCGCTGGCCAGCGTGCTGGCTCGCATGAACACGGCCGCCAAGCTGCAGAGCATCCGCGAGGTGCGCAGCCAGGTGGTCTCCGGGGTCAACTACGACATCGAGTTCCAGCTCGACAACGGAGAGGTGTGGAACACCCGTGTCTATCGGGATCTTGCCGGCAACTACCAGATGACCCGCCCGGCTGCACAGGGCGAGCTTCCTCCCTTGCCTTGCGTCAAGGCCAAGTAATTCCTGCTTGTTGAGCCCCTCGTCAGAGGGGCTCATCTGACCAGAAAATTTCTGCTGTTCTCCCCGCATTCTGACAGTCAGGATGACCCTTCCCGTGACTGTATCCTCATAGAAAAGGAACCGCTATGAATCGCCACCCCTGCATCAAACACTGGAGCGAGCTGCAAGAGCAGACGCCGCGCTACTACTCCGGCAGTCAGGAGCCCCTTTCTCGCGGCTGTGCCCTCGGCAAACACTTCGGCTTTAGCCGCATCGGCATTCACCACGAGATTGTCGAACCCGGCCATCGCACCAGCTGGCCCCACGCCGAAAAGACCGAGGACGAGTTCGTCCACGTGCTGGAAGGGACGCCGGATGTCTGGCTCGATGGCGTGCTCTATCGGCTGCAACCGGGGGATTCGGTGGGCTTCAAGGCCGGTGACGGACTAGCCCACGCCTTTATCAACAACACCGAAGAGACTGTCCGGCTGCTCTGCATCGGCGATACCGACCGGGAGGACAACCGCATCCACTACGCCGTCCACCCCGAGCGCAATATCACCCTCGGCAAGCTGAACTGGGATGACGTGCCCGCACGCGAGCTGGGGGATCACGACGGCCTGCCCGACAAGCTGCGCGAGAACAACGGCCCCTTCTAGGGCGCAGCCTTTCTGCGCACCAGCCCAGCACCACCCGATATAAAAAAGCCTGCCGCGTGGCAGGCTTTTGCTATCTGTTTGCCGCCTGTGGCGTGCAGCGTTTATTGCAGGTTGAGCCCGCCCAGATAGTCACGCTTGCCGAGATCGACCCCGGCGCGGCGCAGCAGGGCGTAGGCCATGGTGAGGTGGAAGTAGAAGTTGGGAATGCCGTACTCATGGACGCAGGTATGGCCATCCATCCCCTTGCCGCCCGCCCAGTGGGGCACGTAACGGCCGCTGGCGTACTGGCTGTAGTCCGCGTCCAGCTTGCCTTGCAGATAGCTGATGGTCTTGCCGATATGGGCGCGCAGATCCGCGATGGTCTTGGGGTCATCGCCTATGGCCGGCAGCTCGCTGTGGCTGGCGGTGGCGACCACGGCGCGGGCCGAATCGCAGCAGATCAGCACCTGCTTGGACAGCGGCAGCATATCGACGATCAGCCGATCGCCGAAGAAGTTCTCCACGTTGAACTGCTTCGCCGCGGCGTGGGCCTCGGCCTTGGCCAGACAGTGATCCAGATTGGTCAGCATCTTGATGAACTGGGCGGTGATATCGCGATTCATGAGCACTCTCCATCTTGTTGAAACAGCGGCCCGCGTGCGCGGCCACAGTGAATGAGACTGGCTAATCGGCCACCAATATACCCCAACCGCTGCCGGGTTCGAGCCCGCCGCGACGAAAAGGGTAGGGCTGCGCGACTTCGCGCGACAGCCGTTGGCCAAGGGGCCATGCTCGCTTTCTGAACCTGCGAGTCCCTTATCGCCCCTTTTTTGATCTGTGACATAAATCACCTTTTTTCAGGGGCGTAGGCTGAATGCCGTTGTCCTGGACAGACGCCTGCGCATCCGCCAGGACCCAAGAAAAGGAGAATGAGATGAAGATCTATGACCGTAACCGCAATGTGCTGAACCTGGGTCAGCGCGTCATGATTGCCGCCACTGGCGCAGTCGATTTTCTGAAAGAGGCCCACACCGACAATATGACCCCCTATCAGGCGGAGCATGAGAAGTGCCTGCTGCTGGCAAACTCCGGTGAGCGCTACGCCCCCATCGAGTTGATTAGACTAGGCTGATCCCTTTCCCTGTCACCCTACTCTTTACAATTCACCCGGCCGCCGCACCTGACGGCCGGGTTTCTGATTTCCCCTCTTCATCCCACCAAATGCCGAAAAATTGAACCGGGTCACATCCCGCTCGATTTGAGCGATTGTCAGCCAGCGCAGGCTCATGCGAACCTTTAAATCCCGTTAACTCACTAAAAAATAACGACTATGTTCAGGCAAATAATGATGGGTGCCGCCCTGCTATCGGCGGCGCTGCTTTCCGGTTGTGCTTCCGTACCCATGGCCGATGCCACCGCAGACGCGCAGGCCAAGCAGTTTGTGGCGCCCAAGGATGCGGCCAACCTCTATATCTATCGCAACGAGACCTTTGGTGCGGCGGTGAAAATGCCGCTGCTGGTGGACGGTATGGCGGTCGGCGATACCGTGGCCCACACCTACATCCTCAAGCAGGTGACACCGGGCAGCCACACCATCACCTCCAAGTCGGAGAACGATGCCACCCTGACTCTCAGCACCGAGGCGGGTAAAAACTACTACGTCTGGCAGGAGGTCAAGATGGGCCTGCTAATGGCTCGCTCCAAGCTGAGTCAGGTCAGTGAAGAGGAGGGCAAACAAGGGGTGATGGAGAGCAAGTTGGTTAAATAATCGACAGAAAAGCAAGACGCAGTTATACCAACTACGTCTTGCTCAGAAAAATAAGAATTCTAAATTCCCTATATTAAAACATACGAAATAAGGTCATAGGCCCAATTTTTCTTTCAAGCATGATAAGGATTTGCTCAAGTTCGACACATGCTTCAGCTTGGAGGCCTAAACATTTTGAAATACCATCGTCATCAGTACTGAGTCTTGAGTCCATACAAATTTTGTATTTATCATTAACTCTACTCATTCTATAGGAGTGAAAATGAAGTGAGTCGCCGAGTCTTGCTGGTTGATTAAGATGGGAGAAATTGAACTCACTACCCATATAATCTAACAAATGATCTTGAATAACTAAGACGAGCTTCTTGTTTATATGTTCAAAAGTTTTTATCTTATGATGCATTTGAACTAAAATAGTTTTCGCGGTCATTTTCCAGTTGATTCCATACGGCCTACTGGAGTACTCAGCATCATCGCTAGGAATCAGGTCTACTTCTCTTAAAAAACGCTGTCTCTCAGGCCAGACTGTCCCTGTTGTATCCATTGTTTGTAGTTCAATCCCAACAAAATCCATCACTCTGCCATTTCTTGCTGAGACTAAAAAGAAGTCAACGTTTCCACCTGGAATTTTAACCTCTGGAACCACATGTAACTCATTACCTGGTTCATGGTTGGTAAGTAGATGCAGACAGTCTGTAAATATCTGGCCTCGCTCCAAAAGTCTTTCTGGGCAGATCATTATGGGTTTTGAATCTCGACCATACAGAACAGAGCATGTGCCAATAGCAATACTGGAATCAGATTTTCTTGTTTTGAAACAAGCTCTTCCTCTAAAAGGACAGCGTTGCTCTTGAATCACTTTGAGCCAATTTTGTTCGGATTTAGTATCCAGTCCAAAAAATTCTATTATATTGCTCATTTTAATTCACTGAACCTCTTTCTAGTAAGTTCTAAATAGCTTTCTGATATATCTATACCTACAGATTTGCGACCTAATTCGTATGCTGTGATTAATGTCGAACCTGTGCCAGAAAATGGGTCTAATACTATGCCACCACTTGGGCAGGTAGCTAGAATAGGTATTCTACAAAGATCTAATGGATATGCAGCGAAGTGAGACTTTCTTTTTTGAGTGTCTTCAGGCAAAATATCCCAAACATCTGCAGGTTTACTGCCATTAGGATGGTATCGTAGAAAATAAAAACCTTTATCTCTAAGTTCTTTTGCCCTTCCAGAAACTTTTTCGCTCTCTGAATGTGTGGTTCGTTGTTGTCCACGAATAACCATCCTGAAATCAGAATATTTCCCAGATGCAATATCATCTAACATACTATTAAGGGCTGAAAGAGCATTCAGTTTTTCTTGGTAATCTAATGCGGTAGACAGTTCTATTTGTCTTTTGTATCTCACACCAGAAACTCCCGTAGCGGAAACTACGGAACCATTAACTATTTTTGCATCCCTAGGCTTAGTACGAATTGCATCTACATTATAATAATAACCTTTACTTTTTTTAACAAAATGGAATATGTTTTCATGTACATTACCTAGACGATCAGTGCTATTGTCCATGCCACCTTTCAGTTTATTCCAGATTACACTATTCCTAAGTATCCAACCTTGATTATCAGTTAACTCAAAAGCTACGCGCCATGGGAGACCCAATAGTGCCTTATCTTTATATGTATCGCCTAGATTTAACCAGAATGAGCCAGTGGGTTTTAAAACTCTCTTAATTTGCAGACAGATATCAGCTAGGTTTCTGACAAAGTCCATATATTCAGTTTCTAATCCAATACCTCCATTCTCATACTCTCTTTTTCCCCAGTAGGGGGGAGATGTCATAATGAAGTCAATCGAATCAGATGGAATATGTGACAGAAGCTGAAGAGCATCACCACACATCAAAAGCGGAGAGCAATCTTGAGTGTTCTGGTACAGAGAAAATGCTTCAGAGAAAGAATCATGAACGCACTTTATATTTTTATCATGATTTTCCATCATGGTATTGATTTCAAACCCTGACTCTAATTTCTTTTTCATCTAGGTATACCGTAATACGTTCATAAAAATTAAGTACAGCTGATAATATCATTATCCAGACTAAAGTTCTTGCACCCTTCACTAGATTCTGGCCAAACTATATATTCGAATAGCCCTGTAAGGCCATCAGTGATAATTGATATCACAACCAACCCGCCCTAAGCCGGGTTGGTTTAGTTAAAAAGCGGGAAAAATCAAAGCGCTTCCAGTCTGGCATAAGCCGTCACCAGCCACTTGGCGCCGACGTCGTCGAACTGGATCTGCACCCGGCTCTGCTGGCCGACCCCTTCGAAGTTGAGTACCACCCCTTCGCCGAATTTCGGATGGAGCACCCGCTGGCCGAGCTTGATGCCGCTGGCGTCAAAGCTCTGCTGCACCTCGTTCTGGCTGAAGCGGCCGTACTGGGTGGGGCGGCTGACCTGGGTGCGCAGCCGGATCTCTTCCAGACACTCGGCGGGCATCTCGCGGATAAAGCGGCTCGGCTTGTGGAACATCTCGCGGCCGTAGATGCGGCGGCTCTCGGCATAACAGATGTAGAGCTTCTCCATGGCGCGGGTCATGCCGACGTAACAGAGGCGGCGCTCCTCCTCCAGCCGGCCCGACTCCTCGGTCGATTGCTGGCTGGGGAACATGCCCTCTTCGACGCCGACCAGCAGCACCAGCGGGAACTCCAGTCCCTTGGCGCTGTGCAATGTCATCAGCTGCACTGCATCGGCATATTCATCCGCCTGATTCTCGCCGGATTCCAGCGCCGCGTGGGCGAGGAAGGCGGAGAGATCGCTCATATCTTCCAGCTCGTCCGGGCGCTGGTACTGGCGGCAGGCGGTGACCAGTTCGTCCAGGTTTTCTACCCGCGCCTGGGATTTCTCGCCTTTTTCCGCCAGATACATCGCCTTGAGGCCGGAGTTCTGGATGGCGATATCCGCCTGCTGGTGCAGCGGCAGCAGGGAGACCTGCTCCTCCAGCGCGTCGATCAGATCGACAAAGCCGCGCACCGCGTTACCGGCGCGACCGGTCAGCACCTTGTCGTTGAGCAGCGCCTTGGCCGATTGCCACAGGTTGAGCCCCTGATCGCGGGCGTTGCCGCGCAGGATCTCGAGGGTGCGATCGCCGATGCCACGGGTCGGGGTGTTGACCACCCGCTCGAAGCTGGCGTCGTCACCACGGTTGTTGATAAGCCGCAGGTAGGCCATGGCGTCCTTGATTTCCTGGCGCTCGAAGAAGCGCAGGCCGCCGTAAATGCGATAGGGCATGGCGTCCTGCATCAGCGCCTCTTCCAGCACCCGCGACTGGGCGTTGGAGCGATAGAGGATAGCGCAGTCGGCCAGGAGGCCGCCCTTTTCCTTCCAATCCTTGAGACGGCCGACCACGAAGCGCGCTTCGTCCACCTCGTTGAAGGCTGCGTAGAGGGAGATCGGCTCGCCTTCGGCCCCTTCGGTCCACAGCTCCTTGCCAAGGCGCTCGGCGTTGTTGGCGATGACGCTGTTGGCGGCCTTGAGGATATTGGCGGTGGAGCGGTAGTTCTGTTCGAGGCGGATGGTCTCGGCGCCCTGATAGTCGGTCAGGAAGCGCTGGATGTTCTCGATCTTGGCGCCGCGCCAGCCGTAGATGGACTGGTCATCGTCACCAACGATCATCACCTTGCCGCTGTTGCCCGCCAGCATCCGCAGCCAAGCGTACTGGATGCCGTTGGTATCCTGAAACTCGTCCACCAGGATGTTCTGGAAGCGGTCGCGGTAGTGCTCGAGGATGTGCGGCTTGTTGAGCCACAGCTCGTGGGCCCGCAGCAAGAGTTCTGCGAAGTCCACCAGTCCGGAGCGATCGCAGGTCTCCTGATAGGTCTTGTAGATCTGCTGATAGGTGCGGGTGACGGGGTCGCCGTAGAGGTCGATGTCGCCGGGGCGCAAGCCTTCGTCCTTCTTGCCGTTGATGTAGCCCATCACGGCGCGGGGGGCCCAGTGCTTCTCGTCGAGGTTGAGCGCCTTGAGCACCCGGCGGATCAGCCGGTACTGGTCGTCGGAGTCGAGGATCTGGAAATCCTGCGGCAAGCCTGCATCCAGATGGTGGGCCCGCAGCAATCGGTGGGCGATACCGTGAAAGGTGCCGATCCACATGCCGCGCACGCCGTCGCCGATCACCTTCTCGACCCGGCCGCGCATCTCGGCCGCCGCCTTGTTGGTAAAGGTGACCGCGATGATGGAGAAGGGTGAACAGCGTTCCACCTGCATCAGCCAGGCGATACGGTGCACCAGCACCCGGGTCTTGCCCGAACCGGCACCGGCCAGCACCAGCAGGTTGCTGCGGGGGGCCGCAACGGCATCTCTTTGCTTGTCGTTGAGCCCGTCGAGCAGGGTTGAAACGTCCATCACCACTCCTGTTTATTTATACAGGCGGGGATTATACGGCCATCCCCCCTGCCAGACCAAATCCAAACTCGGGGGGAGGGGCGAGATGGGGTCTTGCAGGGGCGCCGGTGCGGCCATTTTTGGCTGGCGCAGAGAGAACGGGACGGGGAGGTTTCCAGCTGTAGCCAATCCTTGCTCGCGCGGTTTGTGGGGATTTTGCGAGCCGGATCACGGGCTTGCCGGGGGGCTGGATGAATAAGAGGGGAAAACGGTTTACAGTAACTTGCTGAACAATAAGAGAAATGTCGTTTGGGTCTTTTGATTGTCAGCATAAAAAACTGAAAAGTAGCTAAAAAACAACTGCTTATAAGGTTATTTGCTTAGAATTCAAACCGTTAACGCAAACGTTTTTCCCTTATCATTTGCTTGACCCGCATCGGGGCTGACTTAGAGTAAGCCTGCGTGCTAGATAGCCTGCTCTGACAGGCAAGCAAGTTCCCTCACTTAATAACAATCAAGGATACGATCGTGACTAAAGTGCTCAAGCTGGCCACCGTGGCCTCCCTCACTCTCGCTGCTCTCTCTGCTCAGGCTGCTTCCGAACCAGCCGTCATTTATGACACCGCGGGCAAGTATGACAAATCATTCAACGAAGCCGTGTTCCGTAACGGCGTCGAGCTTTACAACAAGGACAAGGGCGTCAAGGTCAAAGAGTTTGAACCCCAGAACGAAGCCCAGCGCGAGCAGGGTCTGCGTCGTCTGGCCAGCCGTGGCAACGGCCCGATCGTGGCGGTCGGTTTCAACATGGGTTCTGCGGTAGAGAAGGTTGCGACCGAATTCCCGAAAACCCAGTTCACCATCATCGACATGGTGGTCGACAAGCCGAACGTCCAGTCCGTCATCTTCAAGGAGCATGAAGGTTCCTTCCTGGTGGGCGCGCTGGCTGCCATCGCTTCCAAGAGCGGCAAGGTCGGCTTCGTGGGCGGCATGGATATCCCGCTGATCCGCAAATTCCAGTGCGGTTACGAGCAGGGTGCCAAGTTCGTCAATCCGAAGATCGAAGTGTTCCAGAACATGGCGGGCTCTACCCCGGCCGCGTTTGCTGACCCGGCCAAAGGTGCCGAGCTGGCCAAGTCCCAGTTCGCCAAAGGTGCTGATGTGGTTTACGCCGCAGCTGGCGGTACCGGTATCGGTGTCTATCAGGCAGCGAAGGACAGCGGCAAGTTCGCTATCGGTGTGGACTCCAACCAGAACCACCTGCAACCGGGCACCATGCTGACCTCCATGGTCAAGTCTGTGGGTCTGGCCGCTTACCAGACCTGGGATGACGCTGCCAAAGGCGAGTGGAAGCCGGGTATCAAGAACCTGGGTCTGGCCGAAGGTGGTGTGGATTGGGCGCTCGACAAGGACAACGAGAAGCTGATCACCCCGGAAATGAAAGCCAAGGTGGATGCCATCAAGGCTGAAATCATCGCTGGCAAGGTCAAGGTTCATGACTACATGAGCGATAACACCTGCAAATACTAATTAGATAGCTGCTACGACTCTCAACGCACCACCGGCCCGCACGGGCCGGTTTTTAGTCTTATTTCATGAAACGCAGGGCTGCATCATGGACCAGACAGATCGCTATGCCATCGAATTAAGAGGTATCGATAAGCGGTTCGGCGAAGTGTACGCCAACAAGCTGATCGACCTTAAGGTTCGCAAAGGCAGTATCCACGGCATTGTCGGCGAAAATGGCGCCGGTAAGTCCACCCTGATGAGCATCATTTATGGTTTCTACCATGCCGACAAAGGCGAGATGCTGATCGACGGGAATCCTTTCAAACCCCATGGCTCACAAGATGCGATTGCCGCAGGGGTGGGCATGGTTCACCAGCACTTCATGCTGGTCAACAACTTCACTGTATTGGAAAACGTCATCCTCGGCGCTGAGAACGGCTGGCACCTTCAGCAGAGCGTGGCGTCAGCCGAAAAGCTGCTTGGCGAACTGGCGCGAGATTATGGCCTCGACGTGCCGCTGCACGAGAAGGTCGAAGATCTGCCGGTTGGCTTGCAACAGCGGGTCGAAATTCTCAAGGCGCTCTATCGCGGCGCTCGCATCCTGATCCTCGACGAGCCGACCGGGGTACTGACCCCGCAAGAGGCGGATCACCTGTTCGAGGTGCTGAAAAAACTGCGGGATCAGGGGGCGACCATCATCCTTATCACCCACAAGCTGCGGGAGATCCTGGCCATTACCGATCAGGTTTCCATCATGCGCCGTGGCGAGATGGTGGCACACGTCGCCACCAAGGATACCGACAAGGAGCAGCTGGCCGAACTGATGGTGGGCCGCAAGGTGCGCCTCAAGGTCGACAAGGGGCCAACCCAGCCCGGTGAAGCCAAGCTGAAGATCGAAGGGCTCAGTTACGTCGACGCCAGCAAGGTGGAGCGGGTCAAATCGGTCAGCTTCGAGGTGCGGGCCGGTGAAGTGGTCGGCATTGCCGGGGTCTCCGGCAACGGTCAGTCCGAACTGCTCAGCCTGCTTGGCGGCATTCTCAAGCCGAGCAAGGGCGGCTTCACCATCAGCAGCCGCAGCGGCGTGCACAAGGTGAGCGCAGAGCACCCGGCCGATCCGGAGCTGGTGCGCAACTACGGCCTCGGTCATGTGCCGGAAGATCGCCACAAGATGGGGCTGATCAACCGCTTCGAGGCGAAAGAGGCCTTTATTCTCGGTTATCACCGCCGCCCGCAATACAACAAGGGTTGGCTGCAGAACAAGGAGGCGATCCAGCAGGATTGTCAGGCCAAGATGGAGAAGTGGGACGTGCGCCCGCCCCATCCCGAGCACAAGACTGCCAACTTCTCCGGTGGCAACCAGCAGAAGCTGGTGATCGCCCGTGAAGTGGAGCAGGACCCGGATGTGCTGTTGATCGGCCAGCCGACCCGCGGGGTCGACATCGGCGCCATCGAGTATATCCACCAGCAGATCATCGCCATGCGTGACAAGGGCAAGGCGGTGCTGCTGGTCTCGGTGGAGCTGGACGAGATCATGAGCCTCGCAGACCGGATTCTGGTGATTGCCGATGGTCGCATCGTTGGCGAGCTGGATGGTGCCAAGGCGGATGAGCGCACCATTGGTCTGATGATGGCGAACATAGTGCCGGACGAAGTTGCCAAGGAGGCCCACTGATGAGCCAAGTACGTATTCCTGCCTGGGTCTCCGTAGGCGTCTTGTCTGCGGTCAACATCCTGCTGGCCTTCCTGGTGTCGGCCATTCTGTTCTACTACCTCGACATCAACCCGGTCGATGCCGCCAAGATCATGTGGTACGGCGCGTTCGGCACTGGTGAAGGGGTCGGCTTCACCCTCTACTACGCAACCGGCTTTATCTTTACCGGTCTGTCGGTGGCGGTCGCCTTCCACGCCGGTCTGTTCAATATCGGCGGTGAAGGTCAGGCCTATATCGGCGGGCTCGGTGTCGGTCTGGTCTGTCTGATGCTCGGCGAGGTGCTGCCGTTTGCCCTGCTGTTGCCGCTCTCCATCATTGCCGGTGGTCTGTTCGGTGCGGCCTGGGCCTTTATTCCGGCCTGGCTGCAAGCCAAGCGCGGCAGCCATATCGTGATCACCACCATCATGTTCAACTTCATCGCCGCCTCGCTGATGGCCTATCTGCTGGTGGAGGTGTTCAAGCCGCCCGGCTCGATGGCGACCGAGAGCAAGGTGTTTGCCGAGGCAAGCTGGCTGCCCAAGATGAGTGGGCTGGCGAACCTGTTCGGGATGGAGATCCCCAACAGCCCGCTCAATATCAGCTTCTTCTGGGCGCTGATCTGTGCGGCGCTGGTGTGGGTCTTTATCTGGCACACCCGCTGGGGTTACGAGATCCGCTCGGTCGGCGCCAGCCAAAGTGCCTCCGCCTACGCCGGTATCTCCTATCCCAAGGTGGTGATCCTGGCCATGGTCATCTCCGGTATGCTGTCGGGCTTCTTCGCCCTCAACGTGCTGCAGGGTGAGCTGCACCAGATCAAGCTCAACTTCGTGGAAGGGTTCGGCTTCACCGGTATCGCGGTGGCGCTGATGGGGCGCAACCATCCGGTCGGCGTCATCATCGCCAGCCTGCTGTTCGGTTTCCTCTATCAGGGGGGCGCCGAGCTCAGCTTCGAATTCGGTGTCGACCGCAACATCGTGGTGGTGTTGCAGGGTCTGGTGATCCTGTTCTGTGGCGCCCTTGAGCACATGATGCGTCCGCGCATCGAGCAGCTCTATCTGGCGTTTGCCAACCGCTCAGCCGCGCAAGCTAAAGGAGTCTGATCATGTTTGAAATTCTGATCCTGATGCTGGATGCGACCATCCGTACCGCGCCGCCGCTCATTCTCGCCGCCATGGCGGGCATGTTTTGCGAGCGCTCCGGGGTGGTCAACATTGCGCTGGAAGGCAAACTTCTGGCGGCGGCGTTCGCCAGTGGTGCGGCGGCGGCGGTCTCCGGTTCTGCCTGGATAGGTCTGGGTGCCGGGGTGGGTGTTTCCATCCTGTTTGCCCTGATGCACGGCTTTGCCACCATCACCCACCGCGGTGATCAGGTGGTGAGCGGTATGGCCATCAACATTCTGGCGGCCGGTCTGACCGTCACCCTGGGCCGTTACTGGTTCGATCAGGGGGGCCAGACTCCGGCGCTCTCCGGTGATGCCCGTTTCGCCCCCATCGATCTGCCCTATGCCAAGGAGCTGTGGGATGTGCCGGTGATCGGCCAGCTCTACAGCGAGCTGCTGAGCGGCCACTCCCTGCTGGAGTACGTGGCGTTTGCCTGCGTGCCGCTGGCCTGGTGGGTGATGTTCCGTACCCGCTTCGGTTTGCGTCTGCGGGCGGTGGGTGAGGCACCCGCAGCGGTCGATACCGCCGGTATCTCTGTGGTGCGCATGCGCTACACCGCGCTCCTCATCGGCGGCCTGCTGGCCGGTATTGGTGGCACCTATCTGGCGGTGGCCCAGACGGCCCAGTTCATCCCCAACATGAGTGCGGGCAAGGGCTTTATGGCGCTGGCGGCGCTGGTGTTCGGCAAGTGGCGTCCCTGGAATGCCATGGCAGCCTGCCTGCTGTTCGGCTTCCTCGATGCGGTCGCCATCCGGCTGCAAGGGGTCAGCATTGGCGGCTTCGCCATTCCGGTGCAGGCCATCGAGGCACTGCCCTACATCCTGACCGTGTTCCTGCTGGCCGGTTTTATCGGCCGTGCGGTGGCACCCAAGGCGCTCGGCACCCCCTATGTGAAGGAGCGGGAGTAGCGCCTTTTATCGCGATATTCACGATCACACAGATAACAGCAGGCCCACTTCGGTGGGCCTGTTTTTTATGGCTTGTGGCTGGTTACAGCAGGAACAGGGTCGCCAGCCCGAGGAAGATAAAGAAGCCGCCGGTATCGGTGATGGCGGTGATCATCACGCTGGCCCCCACCGCCGGGTCGCGGCCGAGGCGGGTCATGGTCATGGGGATAATCACCCCCATCAGGGCGGCCACCAGCAGGTTGAGCATCATGGCCAGGGTCATCACGGCGCCGAGCGCCGCATCCTGATAGAGCAGATAGGTGGCAATGCCCATGGTGCCGCCCCACACCAGCCCGTTGATAAAGGCGACGCCGAGTTCCCGCAGCAGCAGGAAGGAGAGGTTGCCTGCCTGAATGTGCTGCAGCGCCAGCGCCCGCACTATCATGGTGATGGTCTGGTTGCCGGTGTTGCCGCCGATCCCGGCGACGATGGGCATCAGCGCCGCCAGTGCCACCAGCTGGGAGATGGTGTGCTCGAACAGGCCGATCACCCGCGAGGCGACAAAGGCGGTGCAGAGGTTGATGGCAAGCCAGGCCCAGCGGGTCTTGACCGCCTTGGAGACCGGGGCGAACACGTCTTCATCCTCGCTGATACCCCCCATCCGGCGCAGGTCGGTGTCACTCTCCTCATAGACCAGATCCACCACCTCTTCGACGGTGAGGCGGCCCATCAGCTTGCCCTTGCCATCCACCACGGCGGCGGAGAGCAGGTCATCCCGTTCGAAGGTGCGGGCCGCCGCTTCGTCGTTATCCTCCGGATCGAAGGTGACCGGATCCCGCTCCATCACATCGCTCACCAGAGTGGCGGGTTTGTGCAGCAGCACAGTGGTGAGGGCCAGCTCCCCCAGTAGGTGGTTGCGCCGATCGATGACGAACAGCTTGTCGGTGTTGGCGGGGATCTTGCCGCGCAGCCGCAGATAGCGCTGCACCGTGGCCAGACTCACCTCGGGGCGGATGGTGATGATCTCGAAGTCCATCATGGCGCCGACGGTGTGCTTGCCGTAGCGGATCACCTCCCGCACCCGATCCCGGTCGGCGGGGGCCATATAGGTGAGCAGCCGCCCCATCAGGTTGCGCGGCAGGTACTGGCCCAGATAGATCTGATCGTCGATATCCAGGGTACGCAGGGCGTGCAGTAGCTCCTTGTCGCTCATCCCGCTGATCAGGCTGTCCCACACCGTCTCCGACGCTTCGACCAGGATCTGGCCGCGCTTCTCCTCCTCCACCAGTGCCCACAGGGCATGACGCTCATCGGGCGGTAGCGACTCCAGCGCATCGGCGACGTCGGCGGCGGGCAACCCGTTGACCAGCGCAGTGAGTTCGCTGGTCTGATCGCGCTGCTCGGCATCCTGCACTACCTGCGGATCGAGCAGGCTGTCGGTGAGGGCATCATCGCGCAGCAGCAGGGTGAGAATGCGGGATCTGTCATCCGCGCGCTGCCTGGCGCTGTTCTTGATGGGAAGAGACATGAAAAGTTTCCTGAACCGGTGGTCATGGGCATAGGATAACAGACCCACCCCCTCTTGTTATGGGGAAGGACGGCCAGTGCAGCGGGCAGAAAAAACGCCTCGTGGAGGAGGCGTCTTGCTATGGAGTTGAGCGGTTCGCTTACAGGATCTTCAACCCCTCAGATTATGATCTTCGATTGTGAACAGTCTGTTACAGAATAAAGCGGCTCAGATCCTCATCCTCAACAAGCGCACCGAGGTGGGCGTTGACGTAGTCGGTGTCGATGACAAAGGTCTCGCCGGACTTCTCGGAGGCGTCGTAGGAGATATCTTCCATCAGGCGTTCCATCACGGTGTGCAGACGGCGGGCACCGATATTCTCGGTACGCTCGTTGACCTGCCAGGCCGCTTCGGCCAGACGGCGGATGCCATCCTTGGTGAACTCGATATTGACCCCTTCGGTGGCCATCAGCGCCTTGTACTGATCGGTCAGGGAGGCGTTCGGTTCGGTCAGGATACGCTCGAAGTCATCTGTGGTCAGGGCGGTCAGCTCGACTCGGATCGGCAGACGGCCCTGAAGCTCGGGGATGAGATCGGACGGCTTGGCGATCTGGAAGGCGCCGGAGGCGACAAACAGGATGTGGTCGGTCTTGACCATGCCGTGCTTGGTGTTGACGGTGCAACCTTCAACCAGCGGCAGCAGGTCGCGCTGAACCCCTTCACGGGAGACATCCGGGCCCGAGCTTTCGCCGCGCTTGCAGATCTTGTCGATCTCGTCGAGGAAGACGATGCCGTTGTTCTCGACCGCAGCGATCGCTTTCTGCTTCAGCTCTTCCGGATTGACCAGACGGGCCGCTTCCTCTTCGATCAGCGCCTTCATGGCCTCTTTGACCTTGATCTTGCGCTTCTTCTTCTGGTTCTGGCCCAGATTCTGGAACAGCCCCTGCAGCTGGTTGGCCATCTCTTCCATGCCCGGCGGGGTCATGATTTCGACGCCCATCGGGGAGGCGGAGAGTTCCAGCTCGATCTCCTTGTCATCCAGCTGACCTTCCCGCAGTTTCTTGCGGAAGATCTGGCGGGTGTTGGAGTTGTCGGCTTTCTCTTCCTCACCCCAGGTGTTGCGCGGGTTGGGCAGCAGGGCGTCGAGGATGCGCTCTTCGGCGGCTTCCTCGGCGCGGTATTTCATCTTCTCCATCTCGGTTTCGCGCACCAGCTTGATGGCGGCATCGGTCAGATCGCGGATGATGCTGTCCACTTCCTTGCCGACATAGCCCACTTCGGTGAACTTGGTCGCTTCTACCTTGATGAAGGGGGCGTTGGCCAGCTTGGCCAGACGACGGGCGATCTCGGTCTTGCCGACACCGGTCGGGCCGATCATCAGGATGTTTTTCGGGGTCACTTCATGGCGCATTTCTTCGTTGAGTTGCATCCGGCGCCAGCGGTTGCGCAGGGCAACGGCAACGGCGCGCTTGGCATCGGCCTGACCAATGATGTGTCTGTCCAGCTCGTGGACGATTTCTCTCGGGGTCATCTCGGACATGATGGTGTTCCTGTATCCGGGGCGGGCAGTGCCCACCCCTTGGGAAATTGGGTTTGGCTGGTGGCCTTATTTCGCCGAATAGTCCAGCACTTCGATGGTGTGGTTGCCGTTGGTGAAGACGCAGATGTCGCCCGCAATCTTGAGGGACTTCTCGACAATGGTCCTGGCATCCAGCTCGGTGTTTTCCAGCAGCGCGATGGCGGCGGACTGGGCAAAGTTGCCGCCGCTGCCGATGGCGATGAGATCGTGCTCCGGCTGTACCACGTCACCGTTGCCGGTGATGATGAAGGATTTGTGTTCGTCGGCCACGGCCAGCAGCGCTTCAAGGCGGCGCAGGGCGCGATCGGTGCGCCAATCTTTGGCCAGCGCCACGGCGGCGCGCTCCAGATTACCCTGATGGGCCTGCAGTTTTGCTTCGAAACGTTCGAGTAGGGTGAAGGCGTCGGCGGTACCGCCAGCGAAACCGGCCAGCACCTTGCCGTTATAGAGGCGATGAACCTTGCGGGCGTTGCCCTTCATGACGGTGTTGCCAAGAGAGACCTGGCCATCGCCACCGATGACGACCTGACCGTTGCGGCGAACTGAAACTATGGTAGTCACTTTACTTACCTCGCTTGAGCCGAATGACGGCCTGACTGTGCATGGCAAGAAAGATGGGGATGGCAAACGGGCTTTTCAACCCTGCCTTTGGTCGGGATAAACGGGGTAGCAAACAGCGTGGGTGCGAGTGGCACCAAAAGAACAGGGCCGGGTGTTGCCACCCGGCCCTGCGTCATCGGTAAGCGGATTACCCTTTCTTGGGAATGCAGCCGCTGATGCCGGAGCTCTGCAGCTTGCTGTTGGCCGCGTCGGCGGCCGCCTTGCCGTTGAAGGGGCCCACCATCACCTTGTAGACGGTGCCGTTGGCGCCATTGATCACCTGCAGGCTGGAGGAGAGGCCGGCGGTGAAGGCGATACGCGCCTTGAGCGACTCTGCGGAATCCTGCGAGCGCAGGGCGGCGCACTGCATCATGTAGCGACCGCTGTCGGCGGCTGCGGTCTGGGCTGGCGGAGTGGCCGCTTTGGCCTTGGCCGCTTCGGCCCGCTCCCGTTCCAGCTCGGCGCGGATCTCCCGCTCCATCCGTTCCCGTTCTGCCTTGCGGTCGATCACCTGCTCTTGTGCGCTGGCAACCGGTGCACCCGAGGTGGAAGGGGTGGTCGCCGGATTGGGCTGATAGGGCTTGGGCTGGCCGATGGGCGTTCCCGGTTGGGGAATGTCGGTCGGCACCGGCTGCGGCAGTTTTTCCGGCTGCAGGGTCATGGTATCTGCCGGCGGTGGCGGCAGCACACCCGGCTGGGTCGGCGGCTCTATGATATCGACCTGCTTGTTCTCAAGCCGTTCGATGTAGCTCCACTTCTCCTGAGGCAGCCCGTTATTCTGCGCTTTTGGCTTGTTGGCCTTTACCTGCTCCTCAATGGTGGGGGCGTCGTTGCCCTTGCCATTGATCATGTAAAGGAAGCCACCAAAGCCTGCCAGCAGTGCCACGACCAGCAGCACTGGAATAACAGGAAAGCGGCGAGGGGCCGCTTTCTTGGTATTGCGGCCACCCGCCCGACGTCGCGGGCGGCTGCCGACATAATCCCGGGTTGCCATCTATTACATGCGCTCCAGGGTATGGATGCCCAGTACGCCGAGGCCCAGTTTCAGCACCTTGGCGGTGGCGGCGCACAGCAGCAGACGGCTCTGACGGGTCGCTTCGTCCACGCCATCCTTGTTGATCGGACAGGCTTCGTAGAAGGTCATGAAGTTGCCGGACAACTCGTACAGGTAGGTACAGAGCAGGTGCGGCATGCCTTTGTCGGCCACGCCGTTGACCGCGTCGGAGAACTGGATCAGCTTCTGGGCCAGCACCTCTTCGGCCTCTTCGTTCAGGGTCACGTTGCCGGTCAGCGTCTCGGCATCGATGTTGGCCTTGCGGAAGATGGACTGGATACGGGTGTAGGCGTACTGCAGGTAAGGAGCTGTGTTGCCTTCAAAGGAGAGCATCAGATCCCAGTCGAAGATGTAGTCGGTAGTGCGGTTCTTGGAGAGATCCGCATACTTGACCGCACCCATGGCGATGGCGTGCACCACTTCGGCCTTCTCTTCGGCAGAGAGGTCGCTGTTGCGGCTCTCCAGCAGGGCGGCGGCGCGCTCTTCCGCTTCGTTCAGCAGGTCAACCAGCTTGACGGTGCCACCGGAGCGGGTCTTGTAGGGACGACCATCCTTGCCCAGCATCATGCCGAAGGCGTGGTGCTCGAGGGGGACGGATTCCGGTACATAGCCCGCTTTGCGGGTGATGGTCCAGGCCTGCATCAGGTGCTGGTGCTGACGGGAGTCGATGAAGTACATGACACGGTCGGCGCCCAGGGTTTCATAACGGTATTTGGCACAGGCGATGTCGGTGGTGGTGTAGAGGAAACCGCCATCGCTCTTCTGGATGATGACGCCCATGGCCTCGCCATCCTTGTTCTTGAACTCGTCCAGGAAGACAACGGTGGCGCCTTCGCTCTCGACCGCCAGCCCCTTGGCTTTCAGGTCGGCAACGATCTCCGGCAGCATGTCGTTGTACATGGACTCGCCCATGATGTCCTTGTTGGTCAGGGAGACATTCAGGCGGTCATAGTTGATCTGGTTCTGTTCCATGGTCATGTCGACCAGCTTCTTCCACATGGTACGGCAGTACTCATCGCCGCCCTGCAGCTTGACCACGTAGTTACGGGCGCGCTCGGCGAAGACTTCGTCTTCGTCGTAGCAACGCTTGGCCTGGGTGTAGAAGGCTTCCAGATCCTTGAGCGCCATGTCGCTGGCGTGTTCGTTGGACATCTTCTCCAGGTAGGCGATCAGCATGCCGAACTGGGTGCCCCAGTCGCCGATGTGGTTGGCACGGATCACTTTGTGGCCGAGGAATTCCAGCGCGCGCGCAGCTACGTCACCGAGTACGGTGGAGCGGATGTGGTGCACCGCCATCTCTTTGGCCACGTTGGGGGCGGAGTAGTCCACCACCACGGTTTGTGGCGCGGGCAACCGTACGTTGGCGTTGGCAGAGGTCACCATGGCCTCGACCTGACCGGCCAGCCAGCGCTGGTCGAAGAAGAAGTTGATGAAGCCGGGACCGGCGATCTCGACCTTGGCGATCAGGTCGGAGGCAGGCAGATGCTCGATGATGGCAGCCGCCAGCTCACGGGGATTCTTGCGGGCCGGTTTGGCCAGCAGCATGGCCAGGTTGGTAGCCAGGTCGCCGTGAGCTTTTTCCTTGCATCGGTCTACTTGCACGCGGGCTTCCAGGTCCGCCGGCAGGACGCCTGCTGACTTGAGATTGGCTACCGTTTGTTCAAGTAGATGATGAATATGCTCTTTCATAACTGACCACCAAGGTTGCGCGTCGAAAAATGACTGATATATAAGGGCGTGAATTTTACCCGCATCGGCCCGAGAAAACTATAGGGATGACCCGCCGCTCGCTGTCGGGCGGATATTTCACTGCGTTTGGCGCCATATTCCAGAATATTGGGCGGAAATTACGGTGCTTATCCATTTCTACTGCATATCGAAGCGGCTTGTCCAGGCTATTTTCCCCTGATTGTTAAGGGTTTTTCCTTTCCGCTGACGGGAATGATCTCCTCCCTCTGGCCCGGCGTATCAACAGAGGTTCCCAACCGAGGAGTTTGCGATGCGACTGGCGCTGTTTCCCCTATCTGCCCACCTGCTGCCCGGCGGCGTCATGCCGCTGCGGATCTTCGAACCAAGATACCAGCGGATGATTGCCGAGGCGGGGGAGTCCGGCTTTGCCCTCTGCATGGTGGACCCTCGCCAGCCCGACGCCCTGCGCAACATGCTGCCCATCGCCACCCGGGTCACCATCATCGATTTCGACCGGCTGCCGGACGGCATGCTGGGGATCACGGTGCAGGGAATGGAGCGGGTGCAGATAGAGGATCTGTGGCAGGAGCAGGATGGCCTTCGTATCGGCGAGGTGACGCCGCTGACGGCCTGGCCGCCCCGCCGGCTCCATCCCGATCAGCAACCGCTGGTCGAGGCATTGCGGGAGGTGTTTGCCGACTATCCAGACTATGCCGCCCTCTATCCCGCCCCCCGCTGGGATGATGGCAACTGGGTGGCCCAGCGCTGGCTGGAGGTGCTGCCGATCCCCCCTGAACAGAAACAACTGCTGCTAGCCGCCGCCGACAATCAGCCCGCCATCGCCCTGCTCAAGGGGGTACTGGTGGCCAGTCACTGATTTTTTCCTGACCCGCTGATCCGCCACTGCCGCAGCGCCGTACAAGTCATCACCACAGCATGTTCGACAGCACACCAAAGGGATGGCGCAATGGCATATACTGGCCAACCACACTCGACCATACGCAGGACCTCGCCCGTGATGGATAACCCGGATGGCGACCTCAAATCTCTGCTGATAAGGGTGGCAGAGCAGGCCGACAAGGCTGCTTTTGCCCGCCTGTTCCAACACTTTGCGCCGCGCATTCGCAGCTACGGCCTGCGCCACCTCGGCAGCGAAGCCAACGCTATGGAGCTGGTGCAGGAGACCATGCTGCTGGTATGGCAAAAGGCGCGTCTCTACCACCCCGAGAAGGGGGCGCCGACCACCTGGATCTACACTGTGATGCGCAACCAGTGCTTCGACATGCTGCGCCGTCGTCGCGCCAGCAAGGAGGATCTCTGTGCCGAGGAGCTGTGGCCCGTGCTGGAGTTTCAGGCCGAAGAGGAGCATCTGAGCGGGGGGGAGGATGCGGTGCTGACCCGTCAGATGGCCCACTATCTGGGCACCCTGCCGGAGCCGCAACAGCAGGTGGTGCGTGGCATCTATCTGCAGGAGTTCTCCCAGCAGGAGCTGGCGGAGCGACTCGGCGTGCCGCTCGGTACCATCAAGTCCCGCCTCAGACTGGCGTTACAGAAATTGAAAGAGCAAGTGGAGCAAGGCCATGATTAAAGCCCATCCGACCGACCCTATGCTGCGCGCCTTCGCCGCCGACGAGCTCCCTCTGCCGCTGGCGGTAGGGCTCTCCGCCCACTGTGAACTCTGCCCCGATTGTGCTGCCCGACTAAAGACATTCGAAGAGGAGCTGGCGCAGCAATATCTTGCTTCGCCAGCAGAGCCCGAGCTGGCCTCCCGCGATGAAGTGGGACTGGACGCCGGATTCGACGCCATGCTGGCGGATATTCTGGCGCAGCCGCTGGCAGAGCCCCTCTCCGAGCCCCTGTCCGAGCCAACATATGACCAGCCCCGAGCCCAGCCCGGCGAGCTGAAGGTAGCCGGTCAGGCCTACCGTTTGCCACGGGTGTTGGCCCGCTACCGTTCCCCCAAGTGGCGTCATATCGGGGCCATTCGTCAACAGAGTTTGCCGCTGGACGAGATGGGGGCGCGAGCCAGTTTGCTCCACATCGAGGCGGGCGGCCGCATCCCCGAGCACACCCATCAGGGCTATGAGCTGACCCTGCTGCTGGCTGGCAATATTCAGGATGGCGATACCCTTTACAAGGCGGGAGATTTCATCTGGCGCGATGCCAGCCACTCCCATAGCCCGCATACGCCAGATGGCTGCCTCTGCTACACGGTGCAGGATGCGCCGGTGCAGTTCACCAAGGGGCTGTCACGGCTGCTGAATGGCATCAGCCAGCACCTTTACTAAGCACTATGACGCCATAGAAAAAGGGACCAGATTGGTCCCTTTTGTCATTTCATTGCTGGTTGCCGGTCAGGCAACAAACACCAGATAGACGGCGAATGCCACGATAAAGCGGTAGATGGCGAACGGGATAAAGTCGATGCGGCGGATCAATGTCAGGAAGGTCTTGATCGCAAACATCGCTACCACGAAGGCGGTGATAAAGCCCACTGCAAACATCGGGAAGTCGGCCATCGAGAGGAAATCGCGGCTCTTGTAGAGATCCAGCCCGCTGGCCGCAACCATCATGGGCACTGCCATGATGAAGGAGAACTCGGCGGCAGCGTGACGGCTGATCCCCATCAGCATGCCACCACTGATGGTGGCGCCGGAGCGGGAGAAGCCGGGCCACAGGGCCAGACATTGGAACAGACCGATGCCGAACGCCTGCTTGTAGCTGATGTCATCCAGGGTTTCGGCTGTGACTGCAGGGCGGAACTTCTCGGCGATGATCAGCAGGATGCCCCCCGCGACCAGCGCGTACATGACGGTCTGCGGACCAAACAGGTTGGCCTTGATCCAGCTGTGGATGGCCAGACCGACCACGATGGCGGGCAGCATGCCGAGGATGACATGCACCAGCGACAGGGTCGCGTGATCCCGGGACGGCTTCTGGCCGAAGTGGATGCCAATCAGGCCAAACAGGCGGCGCCAGAAGACGGCGACCACGGCGAGGATGGAGCCAAGCTGGATCACCACTTCGAAAGTGGCAGCCTTGGGCCCTTCAAAGCCCAGCAGATGGCCGACGATAATCATGTGGCCGGTGGAGGAGACGGGGAGGAACTCGGTCAGCCCCTCGACGACGCCCAGAATAAAGGCGACCAGCAGGCTATAAGTGTCAGTCATCGAACAAACAATCCTTAACTTCGTTGATGTAAAAACGCCCCGAAAGGGTCTCGGGGCGGCTTATCTTGCTCGATAGTGACTGCTGAGGCTATGTAAAAATCATGAAACCTTTAAGTCAGTCGCGGATAAAACGGTAGCGGGTCTGGTGGTGATAACGCCCGCCCGGCAACAGCCAGGGGTCGCCCAGCTCGGGGCGATTGGGGCTGTCCGGCAGCTGTTGCGCCTCAAGACAGAAGCCGTCGTGATCCCGGTGCGACTGGCCGCTACGGTTCGGGGTATTGGCCAGCCAGTTGCCGCTGTAGAACTGCAGCGAGGGCTGGTTGGTATAGACCTCCATCGCCAACTTCTTGTCGCCAGAGACGACCCGAGCGGCCCATTCTGATGTCGGGCCGTTGAGCACAAAGGCATGATCGTACCCCTTGGCCTGTCGCTGCTGGGGATGGCTCAGCCAATCCTGTCCGACAAGGCGCTCGCGGCGCAGATCGAACGGCCCCTCCACCGGAGTGATGGCGATCGGTAAACCGCTCGGGTCGGTCGGCAGGAAGTGGTCGGCATTGATGCTGATGAGGTGGTCACGGACATCTTCGCCATCGGTTTGCCCATCGAGATTGAAGTAGGCGTGGCTGGTGAGACTGACCGGCGTCGCTGCATCTGTGCTGGCCACAAAATCGACCACCAGATCGCTCTGCTCCAGCCGGTACTCCAGGGTGACCCGCAGATTGCCGGGAAAGCCCTGATCTCCTGCCCGGGAGAGCAACGCCAGCTTGACCCGATCCGCCTCCAGCTCCTTGATTTGCCAGCGCTGGCGATGAAAGCCTGCCTGCCCGCCGTGCAGACAGTTGGGTGCCTGATTGGCATTCAGCTGCCAGCGCTGTCCATCACGCACCAGCTCGGCACCGCCGATGCGGTTGGCAAAACGCCCGGCCACCGCACCCAGCCACACCTGCTGGGTGGGATAGGCGTCGTCGGCACAGCCCAGCAGCACTTCACGCCGTTTGCCCACCACCTGCAGGGTGAGGGAGGTGAGGGTGGCGCCGAAATCGAGGCCGCGCAGGCGCAGCCCCTCCTCGTTTTCCAGCTCGAATGGCGTCATGGCGCTGCTCATAGCTTGCCTGCACCGGCGCTGGCAGAGCAGACGTAGCAGTCGGCCTTGAGGCCGGAGAGGGCCGGATACTCCGCCTCGACCGCGGCGATCACCTCAGCTACTTTCTCCGGGCGCAGCAGGGCGACCACGCAGCCGCCGAAGCCGCCGCCGGTCATCCGCACGCCGCCATCTGTGCCGATTTTAGCCTTGATAATCTCCACCAGACCGTCGATGGCGGGCACAGTGATTTCGAAGTCATCGCGCATGGCGGCGTGCGAGTCGGCCATCAGCTCGCCGAGACGAACCAGATCCCCTTGCGCCAGCGCATCGGCGGCGGCCAGGGTGCGGCTGTTGTCGCCTACCACGTGGCGGGCACGGCGGTAGCAGACCTCATCCAGTCCGGCTTTGCCCGCTTCCAGTCCGGCCAGATCGAGGTCGCGCAGCGCCTTGACCCCGTAGTGACGGGCGGCGGCTTCGCACTGCTGGCGACGAGTGTTGTATTCGCTGTCCACCAGACCGCGGCGCACGTTGGAGTTGACGATCAGCACCGCCAGATCCGCCGGCATGGGGATGAGGCGGGTCTCCAGCGAGCGGCAGTCGAGCAGCAGGGCATGATCCGTTTTGCCGCTGGCGGAGATCATCTGATCCATGATGCCGCAGTTGCAGCCGACGAACTTGTTCTCCGCCTGCTGGCCGTTGAGGGCGATCTCGGCCTGGCTGATGTCGAGCCCCAGCGCCTCCTTGAAGGCCTGACCGATGGCCACTTCCAGTGAGGCGGAGGAGGAGAGCCCCGCCCCCTGCGGCACGTTGCCGGAGACCACCAGATCGAGGCCGCGCAGGGCATAGCCTCGCTCTTGCAGATATTTCACCACGCCGCGGATGTAGTCGCTCCAGCGTTGGCTGGGGTGGTGCTCGATGGGCTGGTCGAGGTCGAACTGGTCGCGCTGGTTGTCGTAGTCGGCGGCGATCACCTGCACTTGCCGGTCATCGCGCAGGCCGATGGCAACGCAGGTCTCGTAGTCGATGGCGCAGGGCAGCACGAAGCCGTCGTTGTAGTCGGTATGTTCACCGATGAGGTTGACGCGACCTGGGGCGCGCACCAGCAGATCGGGCGCTTTGGCAAATTGCTCGGCAAAAACGGTGCTGACGCGTTGGCTGGGGGTCATAGGGCCTCCTCATTGGTGTGGTTGGTCTGGGTGTAGTGAACGGGGCTCAGGGCACGCAGCCGCTCGGCAGCCTGCTCGGGGGTAAGGTCGCGCTGGGTTTCGGCCAGCATCTCGAAGCCCACCATAAATTTGCGCACGGTGGCGGAGCGCAGCAGCGGCGGATAGAAGTGGGCATGCAGCTGCCACGCCTCGGGGCAATCCGATTTGGGCGGCGCAAAGTGCCAGCCCATGGAGTAGGGGAAGCTGCACTCGAACAGGTTGTCGTAGCGGCTGGTAAGCTCCTTGAGCGCCACTGCCAGATCCTGTTGCTGGGCCTTGGTCAGATTGAGCATGGAGGGGACGTGCGCCTTGGGCAGCAGCAGGGTTTCGAACGGCCAGGCGGCCCAGAAGGGGACGATGGCAAGCCAATGCTCGGTCTCTACCACGATGCGAGAGCGATCCGCCAGCTCCCGCTCTACATACTCCAGCAGCATGGGGCGGCCATGCTCGGCCAGCCAGTCGCGCTGGTGCTGCTCTTCGCGGGCGATCTCGTTGGGCAGGAAGTCGCTGCCCCAGATCTGGCCGTGGGGGTGCGGGTTGGAGCAGCCCATTACGGCCCCTTTGTTTTCAAAGACCTGCACCCATTCCCACTGGGCTGACAGTTCGGCGACCTGATCCATCCAGGTGGTGATCACCCCCTCGATGGCGGGCAGCGGCAGCTCGGGCAGGGTCTTGCCGTGATCCGGCGAGAAGCAGATGACCCGGCTGGTGCCGCGGGCGGCTTCCAGCTTCAACAGGGGATCGCTGGCACTATCGGCGGCCGGGGTATCCTGCATCAGGGCGGCGAAGTCGTTGGTAAAGACGAAGGTGCCCTTGTAGTCGGGGTTGATGTCGCCGGTGACCCGGGTGTTGCCTGCGCAGAGGAAGCAGTCGGGATCGTGTGCCTGTTTGGGGGCCTGACTCACCTTCTCCACCTGTCCCTGCCAGGGGCGTTTGGCCCGATGGGGGGAGACCAGCACATACTGGCCGGTCAGCGGGTTGAAGCGGCGATGGGGAT
>NZ_JBFODV010000312.1:0-1811 GCF_040908495.1 Aeromonas sp. R1-1
ACGCTCTGGTAGTCGCTGTTTATCTTCTGGCGACTGGCGTTGATATACCCGGAGCCGGTCATGGTGCCAAAGGTAAAGCTGCCCCCGGCCGCGATGCTGCTCTGTTTGCTCTGGTAGTGGTCGCTATCCTGCTGGCTGGTCAGGGTCAGGTTGCGGCCGATATCGGCCTTGACCTTGTCACCACTGACCTGCGCCCCCAGCAGGGTGGCATCCCGCCCTGATGTGAGGGTCAGGGTATCGCCCGCGGTGAGGGTGGTTTCGGTATAGCGGCCCGAGTTGCCCAACTCTTTGCCCTTGGCGGCATTCATGTTGGCAAACACGCTGATACCGGCGCCGCCGTCGCTGAACCCGAAGCTGATACCTGCGTTCCAGCCGCTGCTGCTGTTACTGCCGCTGCTCTGGCTGTCATTGATGGCCGATTGCAGCACCAGGTCGCGGGCGGCGGCCAGGGTGACGTTTTTGCCCTTGATACCGCTGCCGGTCATCACCAGGTCGCCCGAGCTGTTGTGACTATCCCCCAGCGCCCGCACGGTGACATCGCCACCGGCGTTGAGTTCGGAGGGGAGGGCATTGCGTTCACTGCTCTGGTTATTGGACTGGCTGCGCTTGTTGCCGACCGAGATGGCAATCCCGACAAATTTCGGGTCCGGGGTGTTGGCCGGGCCCGTGCCCTGATACTCCTGATATGCCTGATAACCACTCATGGCGGCCTTGGTGCCCTGCAGGGCTTTGAGACGGCTGTTATCACTCTCTTTGGCGCTCTTGGCCGCGTCATAAGCGCTTTGCGCGGCGGTGACGGCGCCACCGGTCAGCGCAATGGTCAAGCCACTGCTCTGGCTGCGGGTCTCTTCGTTGCGGGTGGCCTGCTGTTCGTCGGCGCGGATAGTCACATCCTTGCCGGTCAGTGACATATCCAGCCCGGCAATCAGGTCGCTGCCTGCCACTGTCAGTTGGTTACCCGCCTCCAGGGTGACATTACCCCGGGTACTGCCGATGGTGGAGCCAGCCTTGCTTTGCGTGACATCCTGCTGGTCGGTGCTTTGTGACTGCTTGCCAATGGTAAAGCCAATCCCGCCACTGCCCATCAGGCCGCTTTTGCTAGTCTGATTGAAGTGACTCTCACTGCGGGTTTCACTGACGGTCCCGATATCCAGGTTATTTTTTGCCAGGATGTCGGTTTGCACATCAGAGAGCACATTGCTGCCCGCCACGGTGACATTGTGCCCCTGCAGGGCAACCTGCTGGCCTTCAAAGGTGGTGGCCAGTGCTTGCTGTTCAGTGAGGTTGTGCCGGGTAGTCTTGGTGCGGGAGCTAAACAGCCCGCGTGAGGTGGTTTTATGCGCCTCACTCAGGTTGCGGCTGGACTCGCCCGCTTGCAGGGTCAGGTCACCTTGCGCGCTGGCCGCCAGAGCGCCTTGCTCACTGCTCACCGCAGCGGCGCGTGCCGTGATATTACGCCCCGCCTGTAACTCTACATCCCCGGCGCCCTGTACCTTGCTACCGACTTCGGTGCGATATCCGCTACGCAGATAGTTCTCGCTATTGCGGATGTTGTTTTCCTGCTCGGCGATAGTCACCGTGCCGAGGGTCAGGTCACGCCCCGCCACCAGGGCGGTTTGCCCCTGCTTGCCGCTGTTGCTCACCTCGGCCGCCAACAGGGTCAGGTCACGCCCGGCACTGGCCAGCAAGGTGCCTTTATCACCCGTCACATAGAGGCCTGCTACCCGGTCCATATTGGTGCGACTGAAATCACTGAGCCCCGCGGTTTTGGCATCACTTCGGGTGGTGCTGGTGAGGTTGAGATCACGTCC
>NZ_JBFODV010000313.1:0-6617 GCF_040908495.1 Aeromonas sp. R1-1
GTACAGGTGGTAGAAACGGTATCTTTGATACCAACGATTTCTACGGTCTCACCTACTTTAACGATACCGCGCTCTACACGACCGGTAACTACAGTACCACGGCCAGCGATAGAGAATACGTCTTCGATCGGCATCAGGAACGGCTGGTCAATCGCGCGCTCCGGCTCCGGGATATAGGTATCCAGGTGGCCAGCCAGCTCGATGATCTTCTCTTCCCACTGAGCGTCGCCTTCCAGCGCTTTCAGCGCGGAACCACGAACTACCGGCAGGTCATCACCCGGGAAGTCGTACTCGGTCAGCAGTTCACGAACTTCCATCTCAACCAGTTCCAGCAGCTCTTCGTCATCAACCATGTCACACTTGTTCATGAACACGATCATGTACGGGATACCAACCTGACGACCCAGCAGGATGTGCTCACGAGTCTGCGGCATCGGGCCGTCAGTCGCTGCTACTACCAGGATCGCGCCGTCCATCTGGGCAGCACCGGTGATCATATTTTTAACGTAGTCGGCGTGACCCGGGCAATCTACGTGGGCGTAGTGACGGGTAGCGGTGTCGTATTCTACGTGGGAGGTGTTGATGGTGATACCACGCTCACGCTCTTCCGGTGCCTTGTCGATCTGGTCGAAGGCGAAAGCTTTACCACCGAAGTGCTTGGCCAGCACGTTGGTGATAGCTGCAGTCAGGGTGGTTTTACCGTGGTCAACGTGGCCGATGGTGCCGACGTTTACGTGCGGTTTATTACGCTCAAATTTTTCTTTAGACACGACGTAGTCCTTCTAGGTTAAACCCGCCTACCGTCGTAGGCGGGGAATCTTAAATTACTTGGATTTGCGCTCTTCGATCACGGCTTGTGCAACGTTGGTCGGTGCATCGTGATACTTGGCGAATTCCATGGCGTAGGAAGCACGACCCTGGGTAGCGGAACGCAGTGCAGTTGCATAACCGAACATTTCGGCCAGCGGCACCAGAGCACGTACGATCTTACCGGACGGGCCATCTTCCATTCCTTCGATCAGGCCACGACGACGGTTCAGGTCACCGATAACGTCGCCCATGTAATCTTCCGGAGTTTCAACTTCTACTTTCATGATCGGTTCGAGCAGAACCGGATTGGCTTTCATGAAGCCAGCCTTAAAGGCCATGGAAGCAGCGATTTTGAACGCCAGTTCGGAAGAGTCGACATCGTGGTAAGAACCGAAGTGCAGACGCACACCCAGATCCATAACCGGGTAACCAGCCAGCGGACCAGATTTGAGCTGCTCACGGATACCTTTATCAACACCCGGGATGAATTCACCAGGAATGACACCACCTTTGATGTCGTTGACGAATTCGTAGGCTTTGCCTTCTTCCAGCGGGTACATGTCGATAACAACATGACCGTACTGACCGCGACCACCAGACTGCTTGGCATGCTTGCCTTCAATGTCTTTAACGGTGGTACGGATGGTTTCACGGTAGGCAACCTGCGGCTTACCTACGTTGGCTTCAACCTTGAACTCGCGACGCATACGGTCAACGATGATGTCCAGGTGCAGCTCACCCATACCAGCGATGATGGTTTGACCTGACTCTTCGTCAGTCCATACGCGGAAGGACGGATCTTCCTGAGCCAGACGGCCCAGTGCCAGACCCATCTTCTCTTGGTCAGCCTTGGTTTTCGGCTCAACCGCGATAGAAATTACCGGCTCCGGGAATTCCATACGCTCGAGGATGATCGGTGCGTTCGGGTCACACAGGGTGTCACCAGTGGTCACGTCTTTCAGACCGATGGCAGCAGCGATGTCACCAGCGCGTACTTCTTTGATCTCTTCACGCTTGTTGGCATGCATCTGAACGATACGGCCAAAACGCTCGCGCTTGTCCTTGACGGAGTTCAGCACGGTGTCACCGGAGTTGATCACGCCAGAGTAGACACGGAAGAAGGTCAGGTTACCAACGAACGGGTCGGTAGCGATCTTGAACGCCAGAGCAGAGAACGGCTCGTCATCAGAAGCGTGACGCTCGTCTTTGGTCTCGCCGTCCATTTTCAGGCCGTCGATAGCAGCAACGTCGGTCGGAGCCGGCAGGTACTCGATCACGGCATCCAGCATTGCCTGTACGCCCTTGTTCTTGAACGCGGAGCCACAGGTTACCAGGATGATTTCGTTGTTCAGCACGCGCTGACGCAGAGCACCTTTGATCTCTTCCTCGGTCAGCTCTTCGCCGCCCAGGTATTTTTCCATCAGGTCTTCAGACGCTTCAGCAGCGGCTTCAACCAGATTCATGCGCATTTCTTGCGCCTGTTCCAGCAACTCGGCCGGGACGTCTTCGTAATCGAAGGATACGCCCTGATCAGCTTCATTCCAGTTGATGGCCTTCATCTTGACCAGGTCAACAACGCCCTTGAAGTTCTCTTCAGAGCCGATGTTCAGCTGAAGGGGAACCGGAGTACCTTTCAGACGGGTCTTGATGTGCTCAACACAGCGCAGGAAGTTGGCGCCGGTACGGTCCATCTTGTTGACGAACGCGATACGGGGAACCTTGTACTTGTTAGCCTGACGCCATACGGTTTCAGACTGTGGCTGTACGCCACCTACGGCACAGTACACCATCACGGCACCGTCCAGAACACGCATTGAACGCTCTACTTCGATAGTAAAGTCAACGTGGCCCGGGGTATCGATGATGTTGATACGGTGCGGTTGGAACTGTTTACCCATACCGGACCAGAAAGCGGTGGTCGCGGCTGAGGTGATGGTGATACCACGCTCTTGTTCCTGTTCCATCCAGTCCATGGTGGCAGCGCCATCGTGAACTTCACCGATCTTGTGACTTACACCGGTGTAAAACAGTACACGCTCGGTAGTAGTAGTCTTACCGGCGTCAATGTGAGCGGAGATACCGATGTTACGATAACGCTCAATGGGGGTTGTACGAGCCATTGTCATCCTCTTACTAAGGCGCTTGTCCCTAGATAATTAAAGGTGCGCAGAGTCAAAAGACCCTGCGCAAGCGGATTACCAGCGGAAGTGAGCGAAGGCTTTGTTCGCTTCAGCCATACGGTGAACGTCTTCACGTTTCTTGACAGACGAACCCTTATTGTCAGCGGCATCCAGCAGCTCGCCAGCCAGACGCTGAGCCATTGATTTTTCACCACGTTTACGAGCGGCATCAACCAACCAGCGCATTGCCAGGGCATTGCGACGTACCGGACGAACTTCTACCGGCACCTGATAGGTTGCACCACCGACGCGACGAGATTTAACCTCGACCGCCGGACGAATGTTATCCAGAGCTTCTTCGAATACGGCCAGGTGCTCTTTGCCAGATTTGGTGGCAATGATGTCCAGGGCGCCATAAACAATGGCTTCTGCAACAGATTTCTTACCGTCAACCATTACTACGTTGACAAATTTAGCCAGCAGCTCTGATCCGAACTTGGGATCTGGCAGGATTTTACGCTGACCAACAACACGACGTCTTGGCATTTCAAATTCTCCGTAACTTCAGGGATTACCCAAAACTAGAAAGCTATCTAACTAGAAACGAATTAACGTTTGGCCTTACTTAACGGAGAACCATTAAGCTTTAGGACGCTTCACGCCATACTTGGAGCGAGCCTGCTTACGGTCTTTAACACCGGCACAGTCCAACGCACCACGAACGGTGTGATAACGAACACCTGGCAAGTCTTTTACACGACCGCCACGGATCAGAACAACAGAGTGCTCTTGCAGGTTGTGACCTTCACCACCGATGTAGGAGGTGACTTCGAAGCCGTTGGTCAGACGTACACGGCACACTTTACGCAGTGCAGAGTTAGGCTTCTTCGGGGTGGTGGTATATACACGAGTGCATACGCCACGCTTCTGAGGGCACGCTTCCAGCGCCGGCACGTTGCTTTTCACAACGAGCTTGATGCGTGGCTTGCGAACCAACTGGTTAATAGTTGCCATCAAAAGGCTCCTGATAATGACTTCATAAACGTGTGGAAAATCCTCCCCGCAGATACGGGGACGCGAAATTTTATGCCCTGTTGTCTGGGGAGTCAAGATTTATACAATTTGCGTCACAAAAGGGCAATTCGGATCCGTTTGATTTAACGACATCACTTTGAATTTTCTTGAAAATATGCTTCTCAGCCACCCCAGGTGCGCGGGGAACCTTTTTGCGCAATCAGTGCCACCAGACCCGCCATGTCGAGCACATTGCCCACCCGATGCTGCAAACCGCGAGCTTGCAGATCTTCCTGCATCACATAAAGCGGGATACCCGCCAGCCGCGCGCTCCACTGGGGAGCCGATGCCGCAATCACGGCATCCTGCATCAGTACCAGCTCATCCTCGGGCTGAAGATATGAGAGCGCCTCTGCCAGAGCCTGACTCTGAAAGGGAGAGTTCAATATCAGATGCAACATGGAGACCTCAAAAGCTGATGTGAGTCGAACATTGTACCCAGCGCCGAGCCAGCTCCTGGCGCGGCAGACTCTCGACCGGGATCAGCAGATCATCCACTGTCACGCCACGCTCTGCCAGCGAGTCAGCACAGACATAGACCTCTTCGATATCGTAGAGTTCCAGCATTTTGAAAGTGGGCGCGTAGTGGCGCTGCAAAATGGCGGCAGGCTGCTGTTCCTTGAGCAGTTGCAGCACGCCGTCCCCAATCAGGAAGAGGGCCAGCTCATCGGTCATGGCCGAGGTGGCCAGCAGGGCATCCAGTCCTTCCCGGCCAGCGGCATGGCCATGGGGACCACGACTGCATATAAAGGCGATTTTCTTGCTCATGACTCCCCCTAGAACTGAATCAGTCGATCGGCAGTGAGCGCAGCCTCGGCCAACTGGCCCAGACCGCTCAGACAAAATGGCGGTTGCAGATTGAAGTGCACCTGCCCTGCCCCCTTGGCCTCCTGCTCATCGAGCACACCGCGCCGCATGGCGGCGGCGACACAGACGTCGATACGGATCCCCTGCTCTTCTGCCAGCTCTCGCCACAGACGCACCAGGTCAGTCTCATCGGATGCAGGCAGATGCAGACCGTTGCCGTTGCAGACCCCGTCCTGATAGAAGAACAGGTGGGACAAGGTATGCCCCTGTGCCAACATGGTGCGGGCAAAACGATAGGCGGTGCTGGCCGATTGGGTGCCATAGGCAGGCCCCGTGACCAGGATGGCAAAACTCAGACTCATAGCAGGACTCCTGTGCTGACCCGGTCCATTTTACGCCAAAAACAAAAAAGCCCCTGCCAGGAGGGGCTTGATTCGATCTGCGGATCAGAGATGGGCAATCGCCTCGACCTCGACCAGCACATCTTTCGGCAGACGGGCCACCTCCACGCAGGAGCGGGCTGGCGCCGCATCGCCAAAGTAGCGGGCATAGACCTGGTTGAAGGCAACGAAGTTGTTCATGTCGCTCAGGAAGCAGGTGGTTTTGACCACTTTGCTGGCATCGGCACCGGCAGCGTGCAACACGGCAACCAGATTCTTCATCACCCGTTCGGCCTGCTCTTCAATGCCGCCAGCCACGATTTCCATGGTGGCAGGATCGAGCGGGATCTGCCCGGAGGTGAAGATCATCTCGCCAACCTTGGTAGCCTGAACATACGGACCAATCGCGGCAGGCGCCTTGTCGGTTGCAATCACTTCTTTAGCCATTCATCTATCCCCTTCTGGAATGAGTTACTCGTTCTCGTCTTCACCCTGCTTGCGCTGTCGGATGTAAAGATAAACGGTATGTTTTGAAATATTGAGTTTGTCCGCCACCAGATTGATCGAGTCCTTGATGTCGAAAATGCCCTTCTCGAACAGCTGGGTCACGATGAAGCGGTTCTTGGCATTGTTGGCCACGGTGGGATCGCGATTGATCTCGTCGATGGTGTTATCCACCGTCTGGGCAACCAGCTCTTCCACGCTGTTGGCGAAGGTCTCTGGTGACTGACGCGCCGCCTGCTGGGGCGTCGGGAAAAATTCGGCCACGAACTCGTGGAAAGGCGCATTGATGTGCAGGTTGATGCAGATAAGCCCCACTACTTGCCGCTCGCTGTTGCGAATGGCGATGGTGCTCGACTTCATCAGCGCGCCGGTACGGCTGCGAGCGAAATAGCTCTGGGTGTAATCCTGGCCTGTGCTCTCGATGTCCTTGAGCATGCGCAGGGCGAGATCGGTGATGGGCGCCCCGAGGGTGCGTCCGGTATTGAAGCCGTTGGCGATCTTGATCACCGACTCGTGCAGATTTTCCAGGGAGTGGAGTACCACTTCACAATGCTTGCCGAACAGCTCGGCCAAGCCATCGATGAGCCCATCGTATGAGCGCAACAATTCCCTGTCTTCATCTGTAAAAGTGCGGCTGATCAGCTGTTCTTCGGGAAGCATGGCTTCCTCGATACCGACAGTCATGTTCTACCCCTGTAATAACCATTCAACTTTCCCGAGTTTTAAATTGCAGGGGAGTAAAGTCAACTTTTTTTGATTTTTTACTCTACAACTTTGCTCTGGATCATCCTGAAACCCGCGCTGCGTCTACCTTTGCCGAGGAATTGGTGTCTAGTCCTGAAATAGGTTTACACATTTTCAACTAGCATTTCTCTACTCAGAACCCCCTATGTACCGCATCGGGGGTTCTGTATTTCAACGC
>NZ_JBFODV010000314.1:0-3857 GCF_040908495.1 Aeromonas sp. R1-1
ACCAACGGGCCTACCGACACCGTTATTGGAGTAATGACGCTGGGAGGCAAATCTAGTACTAACGCGATGGCGCAGATTCGGGGGATACGCGCAAGGTGAAAACTCGGGAAAGCAAGCATATCAAGGGATGGTAGAGCGGGGTAATAACGTCGTTGGGGATGGAGAGCGGATCACACGCCAACACCACAGCGCTCTCCATCCCCTGCAATGTTGCCTATACGGTTATCTGGGGTATGACCATGAAGTTAATCTGCGATGGGGGGCTCCGATGATGCTCACGTCGTTCTCTGGAATTGGAACATCCCGCTCGCGCAGCCACCAAGATCCATCAGTCGCTCATGATAGGGACGGTGCGGTGGATCTGCACCATCCCCAACAGCACTACTACACCATGGCAGCAGTTCTTATCAGGCGCGGTTTCCCCAGTTTGAGTCGTGCGCGTGGCGGTGAGTTTTGCGCTAGGATTTTGCCCATTGCCCCCATCCCCTTGTTGATATTTTTTTTCTGATACGTTCTTGACATGGCATTCGACTATCCATTAGATTCGCCACCGTAGCCGCTTACATAAGCAATACCGGCTATAAAGCGCCACTAAAGCCCCTCTTTTGCATTCCTGCACAGGGCCTTCGTGTGTCGCATAACTTTACATTTCTGTTAAAGGCTTGTTGGTCATTTGC
The DNA here is from genome assembly GCF_040908495.1 of Aeromonas sp. R1-1. Classification (NCBI taxonomy): domain Bacteria; kingdom Pseudomonadati; phylum Pseudomonadota; class Gammaproteobacteria; order Aeromonadales; family Aeromonadaceae; genus Aeromonas; species Aeromonas sp. R1-1. The sequence continues at coordinate 678 of NZ_JBFODV010000314.1, forward strand.
TGATGACCTAACAAGGAACCGGATACATGTCTCACGTTTAATCCAGAACGGGGGACACATGTAAAGTTGCGACACAATGGAGGAACCATGTCTAAAAACGCAGCTCGAAATACCAGCACTCGTCTGGTGAAAAAAACTGAACCAGCTTGTACTCTAACCGCCATCATTGGCCGAAACCTCGTCAATTTGGCGCACATTGCCTATACCAAACGCTACCAACCGTTGAATGAGTCTTTGGATCGGATGACTCCCGATGCTATTTCACGGTTGGGCGTTGGGATCAACAGCCTTGAGCGGCAAATAGCTTTCGATGCCGCCGCTGAACCCGAGAAGCAAGTGCAGCTTCTTAAGGATGTTCGTGATGCGTTGGCGAATGCCGGTCTTCTTGAAAAATACTTTATGTTAGAAGATGGGACCATTGTGCTACCGGAGTTGGTCAAGTCTGCTGACTACGGTGATATGGGCAATGGGCCCGTGGTTCGCTTATATGCTGATGGTATCGAGAAACCGATATTGACATGCCTCTGCTCCTCTGAAGCTGCATGTGTCCAGTTGTTGACCGAGCTTTCTAATCGCCTGAACGGGTCATCTACTCAATAACCTCGCGCAACCTAACCCCGCCCTGCATGCAGGGCGGGGTTCTTTTTTGTCTGGAGATAATTTCATGTTTGAATTTAAGAAGGCAGAAATCGGGGTTATAGAAGAAGATCAGCCTGAGCCCCCCCACCTTAAGTTTGCGATAAAGAAAGTCTCGTTTGACCCAAAACAGCCGCCTATCTCGCTAGCTGATGGCTTCCCAATCTGGATCGGTTGCGATGCCGAATGGAGGTGGTTGGGTACTGGTAATAAAGTTCTGTCTTACCAATCTTTTGCGATCAACCATGATAACGCGGTGTTTAGCAAAGTTTATTACCCTGATGAGGGCAAGCGCTTCTCCTTTGAAGCGTTCATTTCGCAAGTGGTTGAGGACTGCCGTGCAGCTGGCTTAATCAAAAAGTGGCCACGAACGATAGTCGTCGTAGCTCACTTTCTGCGTGCCGACCTCAGTACGTTCAAAGACTTCTGGCACATGAAGACTCGCCTGGATGGTCAGGGTGGGAGCGTAGTCGGACAAATTATTACCGATAGTGGCTATGGCGTTGATGAAACCGCTGAACGCAAGCGCCGTGCTCCGTTAAAACCCATCACACTACGCGATCGCAATCGCAAACCCCAGAAATCGATAATCCAATTCGTCGATACCCTCTTTTTATCCCCCAACAAATCGCCGTTGTCAGCGCTGGGCTCAATGCTCGGCTTGCCCAAGGTGGAGATCCCCGAGGGTTACAGCATCGAGCGTATGGATGAGCTCTTGGCTGGCGATCCGGAGGCGTTTGAACGGTATGCCCTGCGCGATGCCGAGATTGCTGTGAAATATGCCCTGAAAGTTCGCGATTTTCTCGGTGGGCAGTTCGGTTTGCAGAAGCTTCCTAGGTCTTTGGGGGCTGTCGGTGTTTCTGTATTTCGGCGACTACTCAAAGACGCTGACATCGACTACATGACGGCTTTCGGGCTAGAGCTCGCCAAGATTGAGCGCTGGAATACCGGAAAAGGCAAAGTCACGACAAAGGCGGTGACACGTCCGTCTCCTGCTCGTGGCCTGTATGAAGATCTTGCTATCCGCAGCTACCACGGTGGCAGGAATGAGTCATTCATGATAGGCCCTACCGAGATAGGGGATTGGTATGACTGGGACCTGAAGGGCGCTTATACCACGGGGCTTTGTGACCTGTTGGTGCCTGACTACGCCAACATGCATACGAGCTCTGACCCTCAAGATTTTATCGGTCACGTCATGGGCTTCGCCTACATTGAGTTCACTTTCCCTGCTGGCACTAGCTTTCCCTGTTTTCCAGTTAGATCCGAGCAATATGGGCTGCGCTTTCCTTTATCAGGATTGGCGTATGTCACAGCGCCAGAAATCGAATTGGCTCTCTCCATGGGCGCCACCATCCATATAAAACACGGTGTCATTGTGCCTTGGCTATCGGGTAGTGAGCCCCTGTTCGAAGAATTCACGCGGATGATCCAGCGGTTACGTCAGGAATACCCCAAAAAGAGCCTCGAAGAGGTGATGGTCAAGGAAATCGGTAACTCGCTCTACGGGAAGCTGGCCCAGGGGCTTCGCGATAAGACTGCGTTCGATACTGCTACCGGTAAGAATAATAAGATCGGCCCCTCGGCTGTGACCAATCCATACATGGCGGCTCATACAACGGGCCTGATCCGGGCGGTGTGCGGTGAGCTTCTTCACCGGATCCCCTTACATCGCACGGTGGTATCGGTCACTACCGATGGTTTCCTCACTGATGCCCCTTTGGAGGAGCTCGACCAGACTGGGCCTCTGTGTCGTCGTTATCAGGCGCTGTGTCAGCAGTTGCATGGTGATGAGAGTGGCGAACCCGTGCCGATGGTGGAACTGAAGCACCATGCTCGCCAGATTGTGTCTATCAAAACGCGGGGGCAGTGTACCGCTGTCATTGGTGATACTCCCCCTGTGCTAGCTAAAGCTGGCGTTAAGTGTGCGGGAACGACGGAGGAGCAGAACGCATGGATCCTGAGGCTCTACCTTGACCGAGAGCCGGGACAGAAGATCGACGCCAGTCACCTGATCTCGCTTCGGGAGCAGTGGCTAACGGAAAGCGACCTAATCGAAATAAAGAAGCAGAGCAGGCTGTCCTACGAGTTCGACCAGAAAAGGCAGTTGGTTAATCCCCAGATAGTAGAAGTGGCCGGTGGGTCGCATATTGCTTGCGATACGGTGCCTTGGGGCGATGCTGGCATGGCGGATCATTGCCGTGCCCGTTTCGAGGGTTGGCGAGAGGACAACTGCCTCAAGACCTTGGAGGATTGGGCTAGTTGGGAAGATTACTACGAATCTGCGCTAGCTCTGCAAGGTTCCAAGATGCGGGTTCGCGAGGATGGCTCGCTGGGCATCTTGACCCGCATTCTGACCCGTTCACTGGTGCAGAAGGCTTGGTTCGACCACACGATGACTTACGGCGAGATTTCGGCGTTGCTGACGTCGGTGGGCTTGCCCGTCACGGTCGACACCTGCAAGAACAGCAAGCGGGCCGCTCTACCGGAGAATGTTGTACCGGTGACTGGCGAGGTGTTGCGGGTACTGGCTCTGCTGCTACG
>NZ_JBFODV010000032.1:0-1707 GCF_040908495.1 Aeromonas sp. R1-1
GGAGGCGACTGCCTTGCAGCTGGCCCCCGATGAACAGCCCTTCCCCCTCGCCTTTGATCTCAGCCAATCAGCGGAAGGGCCGCTGCAGATCGAGTGGGCCGAGCTCATCCATACCCTTGTCAGCGAGCGGCGCCAAGGCACCTCCACCGCCAGTCTGGCCGCCGGTTTTATCCGCGCCATCAGCGCTCTGGTCATCGCTCTGGCCGAGCGCTTCCCCGGCTATCCGGTGGCGCTCGGGGGCGGCGTCTTTCAAAACCGGGTGCTGATGGATCAGCTGGTACCCGCACTCGAAGCAGCCGGCCGGCAGGTATTGACCAGCGAAACCCTGCCGCTCAATGACGGTGGCATCGCCGCCGGTCAGCTCTGGTTTGCCATCCACCATCTTGCCACGCATCAGCCTGTCACCACCGGCTGTGCCACCTTGTCGGAGTCCTGAAATTCATGTGTCTATCCATCCCCTCTCAGGTGGTGCAGCTGCACCCCGAAGATAACTGCGTCACCGTCGACACCCTGGGGGTGCAGCGGCGCGTCAGCTGCATGCTGCTCGAAGAGCCTCTCCAGGTGGGCGACTATGTGCTGCTCCATATCGGCTTTGTGATGAGCAAGATTGACGAAGAGGAGGCGCAGGCCAGCCTCGAGAGCTTCCGCCAGATGGTGGCCCTGATGCCCAAACAGGATATCTTGCCATGCTGACCTTGAATGACCTGTTCCAGGGCTTTCGCCAGCCCGAGGTGATCCGCGCCCTCGCCGCCCAGATCACCGAACTGGCCAAAGATCTCCCCGAACCGCTGCGGGTGATGGAGGTGTGCGGCGGCCATACCCACACCATCATGAAGTACGGCCTGCACCAGCTGCTGCCGGCCAGCATCGAGTTCGTTCACGGCCCCGGCTGCCCGGTCTGCATCATGCCCAAAGAGCGCATCGATCAGGCCATCGAGCTGGCGAGTCAACCGAATGTCATTCTGGTCACCCTGGGAGACATGATCCGAGTGCCGGGCTCCAAGGGTACGCTGGCACAGCAGCGGGCCAAGGGGAGCGATATCCGCCCGGTCTATGACCCCCTAGACGCCCTGCGTATCGCCAAAGAGAATCCGGAGAAAACCGTGGTCTTCTTCGCCATCGGTTTCGAGACCTCCACCCCGATGACAGCGGCGCTACTTGCTGCCGCTGAAGAGCAAGAGGTCGAGAATCTGCTGTTTCATATCAACCATGTGCTGGTGCCCCCTGCCATTCATGCAGTGATGGCCGACGGCGTTGCCAAGGTGAACGCCTTTATCGGCCCCTCCCACGTCAGCGTCATAACCGGCGCCGATATCTACCTGCCCATCGTCGATCGTTATCAGGTACCGGTGGTGGTGAGTGGCTTCGAACCGGTGGATGTGATGGAGGCGCTCTTGATGATGGTGCGCCAGAAGGTAGAGGGTCGCTACGCGCTGGAGGTGCAATACAGCCGCGCCGTCACCGCCAGCGGCAATAAAGCCGCCCAGCGGCTGGTCGAGCGCTTTTTCGAGACCCGCGAGCACTTTCGCTGGCGAGGTCTGGGGGATATCAACGCCTCCGCCCTGCGCCTGCGCGATGCCTTTGCCAAACGCGATGCGGAGCGCCACTTTGCGCTCAATCAGACTCCCATCGATGACCACAAGGCGTGCCAGTGCGCCGATATCCTGCGCGGCCTGGCCAAACCGAACCAGTGCAAAGTCTTTGGCC
>NZ_JBFODV010000033.1:0-10188 GCF_040908495.1 Aeromonas sp. R1-1
GAGTTACCCCCGCAGTGTGAAGGCAAGACCACAAAAGTATGCGGTGCAAAAAGCCAATAAAAACAATGCCAGTCAGGCTTAACTGACTGGCATTAAGGCCTGAGCCTCCCGTTTACGTTCATATCAGCCCTGTTACGGGATGAAGCGTTACAGAGTAAAGCGATAGAAGATATCGACCGCCTGAGCCACCCCGCTCATCGCTTGCAGATAGAGCCGTGGCAATACCTCGTAGCGCAGCTTGAATTCGGCGATGGGGCTGAAAACCCCGACCCCGTACTGGAACTGCAAACCCGGCAGCAGATAGGCCGACAGAGTCACCTGGGTGTTGTCACCACTGCCCGCGGTATCGAGGGAGACATCGCTCATCCCCAGCGACTCGCCGATACTCGACACCACGCCATTGGCCTGATTGACCGCACCGGCTACCAGCAGGCCGTTGAAACCGCCATCTTCTCCGTTGGTTTGCAGCCCTTTGCCGCGCAGCAGATAGGAGAGCTGTTCCGACTGCGCCATCTGCGGCTCGGAGTAGACGGTGATCTCCGGCTTGCTGGCAGGGCCGGTCACCCGCACCCCGACCGTCACCTGACCCTCGATGGTATCGGGATCCCGGTTGGCTTCGATGTTGAGGAACGGCCGATCCAGCGGACCGGAGAAGAGGATCCGCCCCTCCTTGATGATGAGGTTCTGACCATAGGCCTTGAAGCGGCCGTTGGTCAGCACCAGCTGGCCGTTACCTGCCAGCGGCTTCTCGGGATCCTGACGGATATTGAGGTCGCCCGAAACATCGGTCTTCAGCCCCATGGCATCGAGCTTCACATCGTTGCCAAGGCGGATCGCCACCTTCATCGCCAGCGGCAGGCTGGCCTGCTTGGGAGCCGGGGGCAGGTCGTCATAGACCACAGTCACATCGTCTGAGACCGCCACCGCCGAATCCGGCAGGCTCTTGACCAGAATACGTGCCCAGGGAATATCCACCTGACCGGTAATGCGGGTCTCCTCACCCAGCGACACCGCGATATCGGGCGAGACTCTGACCCGACCCATGCCCGGATATTGCGCTTCCAGATCCTTGCCCTGAATGGTGAGGCTGCCGCTGACCGGCATCTTGGCCCAGCTGAGCCAGCCGCCCAACGCCAGCGGCCCCTTGCCCACCAGCATGGAGCCATCGAGCTCGGCGCGGTTGCCCTCGATCTTGAGGCGGGTCACCAGCTTGGTCAGGGTCACCATGTCGGAGTGGGTCTGCACTTCACCGTCACGCAGGTTGAGCTGGCCAAACAGCAGGGGCGCCGCCAGGGTGCCGTCAAAACGGGCATCGGCGGAGATGATCCCTTGCAGGGAGCGCACCTCAGGGATGAGCGGCGCGAAGGTATTTAGCTTGAGGTCGTCAAACTTGAGCTGACCACCGAGCAGACCGCGACCGGCGGGCTCCTTGATCAGCAGATCGGTATCGATATTGCCGATCTGTTTGGAGGCAAAATCGAGGCGAATGGCCGCCTGCTGCCGCTCGAAATCAAGGGCCAGAGCCAGCTGCTGATAGTCGGTCTTGAGGCCATCGGCCACAAAAGTGCCCGGCGTGGTACGCACCACCGCATGCAAGGTAGGCTGATTGCCACGCCAGCTGGCACGCCCATCGGCCGAGAGCATCGCCTGCCAGCGGAAGTTGTCCGGCAACCAGGGCCGCAGCCGCTTGAGATCAAACTCGCTCAGGGCAAACTCCAGAGTCCCCTGGGCAGCGGAAACCTGACTCCCCTTGACGCAGAGGCTTGCACCCTGGGAGCCGAGGCAGAGATCCCCCATCGCCAGCCGCTGACGCGGCAGATCGAGATCCAGCGCCCAGGGGGAGCTCAAGTCCCAACGGCGCAGCGGGGTTTTCAGCTGCAACTCGGAGAGCGCCCCGCGCCAGTGATCCCCCCGCACGCCGCCACCCAGTTTGAGGTTGGCCGCAACAGGGTCACCCTTCATGGTAAGGGTCAACAGATGCTGACTGATATCGCCGCTGAGGTTCAGGGCCAGCTGGCTGAGCTTGGTTTCGCCCTGTTTCAGCTGTGCCACCAATAACGCAAGCTCACCGGCCGGTCTGGCACCGATCACCGCATTGCCCTTGAGGCTAATGCCTTTCAGGTCGGTGCCGGCATAGTAGAGCCGCTCGGAGGCCAGATCCGCATCGATTTTTGGCGTCTGCTGATTGCCACTGACCTTCACCAGCCCCTTGATATCCCCTTTCAGGCCGGGATAGATGCCCCCCAGCTGGGGAGCCTGCAGGTTGGCATCGAGCTTCCACTGGGCGCTGCTGATACTGCCCTTGGCCTGCAACTGGTTGGGGCCACTTTGGAGCGAGAGCGCCGGGATCTGCCACTCCATCTTGTCGTTGCCGCTGAGCTCCCCCTTGAGGGCCAGCGGGTACTGGTTGAGCTTGCCATCCACCTTGAGCTTGGGCAGTTTCAGCTCCCAGTGGCCCGCTTCGTTCATCACGAAACGGCTCTCCAGCTCACCGGCCAGCGTCCCTTTCAGCTCGGGCAGCAGCTCGGCCGGATTGATCCCCTTGAACAGGGTGGTCCCCTGCCACTCGATCCCCTTGTTCCAGGCGAGCTTGCCATCGAGTTTGAGCTCCCCCTTGAGGGCGTTGAGCTGCAAGGCGATCTTGCTGAGCCGCTCCAGATCCCCCTTCCCGTCCAGCGCAAGCTTGAAGGGGGGGACATCGGTTCCCTTGCCGGAGGTATTGAGGGCAAACTGGTAGCCGGAGAGCTTGCCCTTGGCGGTCAGGCTCCCCTTGTCCAGCCGATAGCTTGGCTCATCTTTGGTAGGCTTATGAAATGGCCAACCGAGGCTCTTCCAGTCGAGGGTCAAATCAAAAGGGAGATCCGGGTCGAGAGCGGCCAGCGAGCCCTTGAGATTGGCGACGACCGGTCCTTTGGCCGACAACGCCAGCCCCAGCTTGCCGACCGAACCGCTCAGCGCCAGCGTGGCCTGCTCATCCTGCAGCTCGCCATCCAGCAGCCCCTTGCGGGCCTTGGCATCCAGGGTCACCGCCAGCGGGTAGTCGTCACTGAGCTGGATGTGGCCCTTGAGCGCCAGATCGGCCATGGCGTGGCGCAGCGAGAGCTCGCGCACCTCGATGCGATCATCGACGGCGGTGGCCGACAGCAGTAGCTTGTCGAGCCCTTCGATCAGCTCGCCCTGCTTATATTGCACCCGGGTCGCGCTGACCCCTTCCAGCTGGATGGGGAAAGGAAGATGAATGGCGGGCAGGAGAATGGGGGCTGCCTTTGCCGTGTTCGCAGCTGGCGTCCCTTTGCCCTGTTTGACGGTCTTGGCGCTGGCCTTGTCGTTGCGCGCCACAGCAGCACCGGCTTGCTTCTCGTTAGCGGCCGGCTGCTTGGCAGATTTGGCTGTGTTGGAAGATGCCGCGTCATCCAGCGTCACCTTCAGGTTATCGAGCACCGGGCCGCGTACAATCAGCCCCTTGCGGTTGAGGGTGGCGCCGATATCGAGGGACCCCAGGGTCACGGCCACGCCAGGCACTGCCAGATCGAGATCGGCTACCTTGAGGCTGTCGACCTGGATCTTGAGTGGCAGCGGGCGCCAGACAAAGGGTTCGGAAGGCTCTTCCGGCGCAGGCTCGGAGTCGGCTACCTTGACCACCGGATGGGTCACCGCCAAGGATTTTATCCAGAGCTTGCCCTGCAGCAACTTGCCGAGATCCCAGTCGAGCACGGCGCGATCGACCGTGACATCCACCAGATCATCCTGCCAGCCGGCCCCTTCCAGGGTCCAGCCGTAGCCAAGCTGACCGGCCACCAGCTCCCCCTTGAGAGAAGGCAGCGCTCCCTTGGCCTGTTGCCACAACCACTTGTTGCCCTGATGGGTAAAGCCCAGCAGGCTGACGCCGATGAGCAGCAGGAACACCAGCCCCATCAGCCAGAGAAAAATACGTTTTAGCCAGATCACAATGCAGACCCCCGCGCAAGATACAGCCGCAGCGGCCAAAGAAAAAAGCGTTTAGACAACATCATAATTCAGGCCCCAATGCGAAATGCAGCCGCAAGGGCTTGTCCTCCTCCGATACCCCGACCGCCAGATCCAGCCTGACCTGACCGATGGGGGTGACCCAGCGCACACCGACGCCAGTACCTATTTTCCAGGGCTCGCTGTAATCGGTGGTGGAGGTACCGCCATCCACAAACATGGCCCCCAGCCATTTCTCGCTGAAGCGGTAGTTGTATTCCAGACTGGCCACGCTGGTGTAGCGGCCACCGGTCAGCTTGCCATCCGGCCCGGTGGGGGAGATGCTCTCGTAACCAAAGCCGCGCACCGTCTGATCGCCACCGGTAAAGAAACGCAGAGAAGGCGGCACCAGCGAGAAGCTGTCACCTATGATGGCCCCCTGCTCGGCCCGCATCAGGAATCTGTGGTTATCGCCAAGAGTTCGCAGCCACTTGCTGCGTCCCCACACCCGCATAAAGCTGATGTCGGAGCCCCATCTGGGATCGGAGAACTCCAGCGTCAGCTGCTGGCGATCCCCCCAGTCAGGCACCAGAGTGCCGCGCACCCGCAGTCGGGACCAGGAGACCCCAGGGATCAGCAGCAAACTGTTCCCCTCGTCGGCGCCCTGGGTATAGATCTCGTTCTCCAGCCGGATAAAGACGTCCCGATCCCAGCTCTCCGGTCGCCGCGTCCAGCGGTGCACACCGATGGTGGTAAGATCGGAGCGGGTATCGTTGTTGTCCTTGTACTGGTAACCGGTCTGGATGGAGTAGTAGTCCCGCAGTGGGTTACCCACCGGGATCTGATAGTCGAAGCTGAGCTCTGCCTCCGGCGCCGACACCTTGGCGGTGGCAAACAGACGATGACCATAGCGGTTGACCCAGGGCTTCTCCCAGGTGGCACTCATCCGCGGGCCTACGTCGGTGGCGTAACCGATACCTGTCTCGATTTCGTGATCGACCCGGTTATCCAGCGTCACCGCAATGGGCACCCGATAGTTGCTCGCCTCGCTCAATACCGGCTTGATATCGACCTGACGGAACAGCTTGGTGGAGGAGACATCCTGCGACATCTCGGCCAGACGGATGGCGAGATAGGGGTCGCCGCTCTTGATGTTGATAAGCGGGCGAATAAGGTGAAGCGCTTCGGGGGTGGCATCGTAGCGGATCTCGCCAAAACGGTAGCGATGGCCCGATTCGAACAGAATAAAGATCTCTGCCGTCCCCTTGTCCGGGAACACCTTGACCTGACTCTTGCTCAGCTTGGCATCAAAGTAACCGCGGGCCAGCCCGAGGCTGCCCAGATCCGCCTTGATGGATTCATATTTGGCGTGGTTGAGAGGCTCCCCCTCTTTGAGGGGCAACTTGTCCAGCAAGGCGCTGTAGAGCTCGTCGCTGCCCGCATCCCCCTCCAGCAGAATATCGAGGCGGGAGACGATGACCGGCTCCCCCTTGTCTACCTCAATCACCACTTTGGACGGGGTTTTCTTGTCGCGGCTCAGGGTGATTTTCGGCTGGTAGTAGCCATAAACCTGCAGCGCCTTTTGCACGCTCTCGGTGATTTTGGCGCGGGCAGGACGATACTGGCGCTCCTGATAGACCGGCAGGGCATTGAGGTAGGCTTCAACGTTATCCTTGTTCTCCCCTTTCAACCCCTTGACCTGATAGGTGAGCTTGGCGGCAAACGCGGGCGAAGCCAGCAGCGACAGCAACAGGCCCACCCCCAGTACCCGCAGGCCGCGGCGAAACGCAGGGCCGGACAGTGAACGCCCTGCCAGCAGGGATGAAATGCATCCTGTCAAAGGTCAATATTCCTGAATCTGTGGTGAAGGAAACCAGCGCCCTTTCGGGCCAACCCCGAATGCGGCGCAGCACGTCATGCAGTGCATGGCCGCGACACAAAAATGCGCGCCAGAAAAATGGCGAACCTTATCCTAACATAGGCATCGGCCAGCGACAGCGCAGCACCATTGGCAAATTCGCCATATCTTTTAAGAGGTTGACCACAAATCACACATTTTGGTGACAATGACGCCGCCCGCTTTCCCGATGGAAGCGAATTGACCTGCCCTGAATAAGGCTCACCCCACCATCAGGCACCATTTGTCACCTCTCCTCCTCTCTTTACCAGCAGAAACCCACCACGACAGAGTTTGTCGGCATCACCCCACCCTCACCGTTTAACAGGCCCGGCACACGCCAAAGCCAGCCGTAGCGGGTGATTAAGAATTGCTCGTTCAGCGCAATCGAATTATCCCGCTGCCTTTGCAGCCGCCCCTCCCTCACACTTGAACCATCAACTGAAGGAGACACATCATGCATGCACGTAGCGAACAGATGGCTGACTATATTGCCGATCGTCTCGAGTTCATCACCTTTCTCGCCTGTTGCAGCGCCCTGCTGGCCCTGCTGACCGGCATGAGTGGTCAGCAGGCGCTGGCTTTTACCGCCCTAAACCTGCCGTTTGGCCTCGGCATTCTGCTGGCGATGGCGATGCTGGCCCCCCTGCCCGTCCACTGGCGGCTGCCGGGCATCACCTTGCTGCTGGCAGGTTGCGCCCTGATGACCCTGCAACTGGGGGGAGAGTGGCTCAATCCGCTGGCCATCTGGAGCCTCTACGCCCTGCTCGGTCTGGAGATCATCTGGCAAGCGCGTCCCCGCGCCATGCTGGCCACCCGCGCTCGCCAATAATACGGCCGATAAAGGGCGGCTGTGATGGCTGACGCCGGTGGCAAATTGGGGTACTCTTGCGCCCCCATTTGCTACCACCCTTGGCGTTAACAACCTTCGCCATTACTCCCAGGAGCGCCCCGATGAAAAAAGCCTGTGCCCAGCACATTCTGGTCAAGACCGAAAAACAGTGTCTGGAGATCAAGGAGAAGATCGAGAAGGGAGCCGACTTCGGCCAGATGGCCAAGCGCTTCTCTACCTGTCCCTCAGGCAAGCGTTTTGGCGATTTGGGAGAATTTTCCAAGGGAGATATGGTGAAAGCATTTGACGATGCCGTCTTCAAGGGTGAACTGCTCAAGGTGCTGGGGCCGGTGCGCACCAAGTTCGGCTTTCATTTGATCAAAGTGCTCTATCGCAACTAAGTCATCGCAACTGACCATTTTCTCGGTGAAGCTCCCGTCAGGCGGGCTTCCTCGACCTCTGAATCTCCCTCGCAAAACTAACCAAAACCACGCCAAACTCTCATCAATTTACTAACGTTATCAGGCAATTAAGTTTATCCTTCTCGGCATTGTCCACATTCGACGATGGATCCCGTGCTATGCCCTGCTCTTGCTTGTGGCCCCTGCTGGCCTGGTTACTCCCGCTCGCTGGCGCCCTCGGCAGCCGCTTTCATCTCTGGCCCTGGTGGATCGGTTTTGCGATCTGTCTCATCGGAGCCCTTGTCTCCCTGATCTTGCTGGTGCGTCTGCCCTGGAGCCGCAACCGCTACGCCAGCGTCCTCGGCGCTTTGCCGCTGCTGCTGCCGCTGACCTTTGTGGCACAGGCGCTGCGGATGCCGCTGATCAACGATGTGAGCACAGATCCCTACAATCCCCCCCAGCTACGCTGGGCGGCAGAGCTCAGAACGGCGCAGGATCTGCCAATAAATAGCGCACCGCTGAAAGCAGTTGAGGCAAAACCCGGTCCTCTCTTTACCAGGGCTTCTCCTGCCGAAGTGTTGATTGAAGCCAGCGAACTGATGCAGGAGCTGGGCTGGCAGGTACGACCCAGCCCGGATGGTCTGGATGCGGTGGTTACCACCGGCTGGTTCGGCTTTCAGGATGATGTGGCGCTGCGGGTCTTTACTGGCCCCAAAGAGACCCGCATCGATATGCGATCGGCCTCCCGTCAGGGGCAAAGCGATCTGGGCACCAACCGGGCGCGGATCGAGGATTTCCTGATCCGCCTGAATGAGCGCCTCGGCCAGGCCTACAAACCCAATTTGAAACCGTAAGTGTGAAACAACAAGAAGGTAACTGATGCGCGTTGAGGTCAAACCCGACCGGGAATATGCCTGGTTTATCCGCCCCTTTTTCTGGCTGCAAAAGCGCAATTATGGTCAGGTGCTTATTCCGGGCAAGTGCTGGGGCCGCTCGCCGCGCCTCTTTGCCGCCGTCGCCACCCTCTACGGGGTCATCAACCGCAAGCGCTCCCCCATCGACCCCGTGCTGCGCTCGCTGGTGACGGTGCGGGTCTCCCAGCTCAACTGGTGTCGTTTTTGCGTCGACATCAACGCCATGACCCTGGTAAAGAGAGCTGGCTCCAGCGAGAAGGTGGAGGCGCTGGCCAACTGGCGCGAAAGCCCCTTGTTCGACGAGCGGGAAAAAGCGGTGCTCGACTACACAGAAGCGATGACTGGCCTCGATGGGGTGAGCGATGAGCAGGCGGCCCGCCTAAAACCCTGGTTCGATGACGACGCTATGGTGGAGCTGACCGGTCTTATCGCCTTTCAGAACATGTCGGCCAAGTTCAACGCGGCCCTCGATATCGCGCCGCAGGGCTTCTGCCAGCTGCCGGTGCAACTGGAACGCCCTGCCCAGCCAGACAGCAAGGACGCCTGATGAACCGGACCCGCCTGCTGCTTGCGCTGGTGATGGGGGGCCTTATCGGCACCTTTTTTGCCCTCGATCTCGGTCGTTACGTCACTCTGGACGCCTTGCAGGCCCAGCAGGCGGCAGTGGCGCAATGGGTCGACAGCCACTTTGTCTCGGCCAGCCTGCTGTTCGTGCTTATCTATGTGCTGAGCACCGCCCTCTCCCTGCCCGGCGCCAGCTTGCTCACCCTGGGTGGCAGCGCTGTGTTCGGCGTCGGCTGGGGGCTGCTGCTGGTCTCCTTCGCCAGCACCCTAGGCGCAACCCTGGCTTTTCTCAGCGCCCGCTTTCTGCTGCGCGACTGGGTCACCGCCCGCTTTGGCGACAAGCTGGCCACCTTTCAGTCCGGCATGGCGAAGGAGGGGGCCTTCTATCTGCTGAGCCTGCGCCTCATCCCCATCTTCCCCTTCTTTCTGGTCAATCTGCTGATGGGGCTCACCCCCATCAGAGTCAGCACCTACTACTGGGTCAGCCAGCTTGGCATGCTGCCTGGCACCTTCGTTTATGTGCTGGCGGGCAGCGAGCTGGGCCAGTTGACCAGCACCGGCAATATCCTCTCCCCCGGCCTGATGGTCGCGCTGACCCTGCTGGGGCTGATGCCCTGGCTGGTCAAGAAATTGACCGCACACCTTGCCCAACGGCGCCTGCTCTCCCCCTACCGCAAACCCGCTCGCTACGACTACAACCTGCTGGTGATAGGTGCCGGGGCAGGTGGGCTGGTTACCAGCTATATCGCGGCAGCGGTGAAGGCCAAGGTGGCGCTCATCGAGAAACACAAGATGGGGGGAGATTGCCTCAACAGCGGCTGTGTCCCCTCCAAGGCGCTGATCCGAAGCGCCCGCTTTGCCGCAGAGCAGCGTAAAGCCGACGAGCTGGGCTTTAGCCCAAGCCACTCCCGCGCCGATTTTGCCGCCGTGATGGAGCGGGTATCGGAGGTTATCAAGGAGGTCGAGCCACACGACTCCATCGAACGCTATCAGGGGCTTGGAGTGGAATGCATCGAAGGGGAGGCGCGGCTGGTCTCTCCTTGGGAGGTGGAGGTTAACGGCCAGCGCCTTGCCAGCCGCCATATCGTTATCGCCACCGGCGCCCGGCCGCTGGTGCCCAAGCTGCCGGGGCTGGATCAGGTGCCTTACCTCACCTCGGATAGCCTCTGGCAGCTGCGCACCCCGCCGCGCCGCCTGCTGGTGCTGGGCGGCGGCCCCATCGGCTGCGAGCTGGCCCAGAGCTTCGCCCTGCTCGGCATTCCCGTGACCTTGGTGGAACTCTCGGAGCAACTGCTGCCCCGCGAAGATAGAGAGGTAGCCGACGCCCTGGCCGGGCAGATGAGCCGAGATGGCGTGCAGCTACTCACCGGCTGGCGCGCCGAACGAGCCGACTATCTGCCCGCCGCCGATGGGGATCTCCCCATCCGGCTGCAACTGCGCCGGGGCGATGAGACGCAGGTGGTGGAGGGGGATCAGCTGCTGCTGGCACTGGGTCGGGTCGCCAATGTGAGCGGCTTCGGGCTCGAAGAGTTGGGAGTCGAGCTTGCCCCCCGCGGCACCATAGCGGTCGATGGCTTCCTCGCCACCAACTTCCCCAGCATACTGGCGGTGGGAGACGTAGCGGGCCCTTACCAG
>NZ_JBFODV010000034.1:0-20436 GCF_040908495.1 Aeromonas sp. R1-1
GATGCGGCGCAATCCGGTTTTCGGGCGCTCTGGCCATTGTCGCTGGAGCCGTGGCGGTCCCCCGGCGAGCGACGGCAGGCGCTGCTGGCCAGCGGTTGTGCAGGGGAGGGGCAGAGCGCCGAGCTGCAGGCTCCCATTCGCATCGTGGCGCTGGGGGAGGGCAACCTTATCCGCAGCCAGCGCTATCGGTTGCAGCCCAAGGTGCTCGGCGGTGTCGGCAAGCCGGCCTGGTTTCTCAACGGCCAGCGGCTGCGTTGGGATGGCGATCAGGTGCTGAGTGTGGCGGGTCGTTATCAGCTGGTGGTGGTGGATGAGGCGGGCAACAGCGATCGTATCGAGTTTCGCGTAGTGCATCCTGACAGTGATGCCGGCACCATCACCCGTTGAGCGTTTTGCCGACAGCCATTGAGGTGAATGTAATTAATCATTTTAAATGCATCAATATTTGATTGGATGAATTAATTTTTGAATAATTGCGAGTTCATGCAAATCCAATCGGGAGTTCTCTTTTGCTGCGTGTTCTGTGTCCCTTGCTGGTGCTGATGAGTTCGGGCTGTGCCACTACCAATCATGGTGATCACCATGTTTCTCCTGAACGTACCGGGTTCTATTCACCTTTCGAACCCGCTTCCGAGAGTTTTGTACGTTGTTATCAGAAACAGTTTGCCTGTTCCCCTGCCAATATCCGCCGTGACAGGGCGATGGAAGCGCGCCGTGACGCACAAGAGCGGGCCAATCACCGGGGTGATGATTGGTAGGCTGCAGAAAACGAGAGGGGTTGGCAGATGCCAACCCCTTTTTCATTCAGCCAATTCAGCCCGGTTGGCGCAGATGACCGAGCCGGGTGAAGAAGTGCTGGCTCTTGCGCTGGTGAAAGTGGCTCTTCTTGATGGGATGGAAGATGAGGTCGCTTTCGGGATGGCTCGCCTTTAACTGATGGAGCATCGCCACGGCGGGCAGGCTGGTGCTGACCAAGGTGGTGAGTGGCATGCTGATGGTCTCGGGGCCGAGCAGTTGATTCAGCCCTTGCCGGGCCTGCTCGAAGCGGGTCAGGGCCGCCGGGTCGGCATAGCCGCTCCCCAGCATGGTGAGCAGGTTGTCGAGTGCCAGATGAAATTCGGCCAACTGCTGGCGAAAGCCGCTGCGCCCGCGCAGGGTGATAAGCTCGGCGAAGGAGATCTCGCCGAGGTGAGTGGGTACTTGCAACGGGATTTCGAGATGGAAGCAATCCTGCCCGCCCCGGTTGTGGTAGCGGGATTCGAGCAGATGGAGCAGGCGGTCCAGATAGTCGTGATCGGTAATAAGCGCCCCGTCATTGGCGAGTGCCCACTCACGGGCGAGACGCATGGAGAGCAGATTGGCAAAGCGCCGTGCCATTCTGATCCCCCCCTGATCCCGACTGGCAAAACCATGATTGAGGCAAAAGCCGTGCAGCCGCTCCAGTCCCGCCTGATCCGGGCAGAAGCAATCGTGGTTGGCCCCCTGACGCCAGCGGGTGACCAGTTCCTTGTTGCCAAACACCTTGTGACGGACAAAATCGGGGGCAAGCAAACCGCTTAACTGGCTTTCGAGTTGTGGAGTGATGGTGGCAAAGAAGGCGGCATCGGGTCGCTCGGCCAGCAGATCGGTCTCCTGCTCGAGGGTTTGCTGCAGGGCGGTGAGACCGCTCTTTTCGCTGACGGTGAAGACAAAGGCGAGCCGCTCCAGATAGAGCAGGGCAAATTTGAGCCAGAGCTCGTCACGTACCTCCATACCGGGGTAGTAGATATAGGTCTTCATCGTATCGGTCTGTCGCCAGAAGTGGTGCCGGGTCGGGAATATACGCAAGATTGGCGCTGCACGGCAAACACTGCGTGGGGGAATGTGAGCAAACGCTCATCCAGTAGGCGCTGGCCACAAAGTTCTGATATAATTCGCGCCCTTAAATCAAGGTCACCCGAGTCATTACCATGAAGTTCATTATCAAGCTGTTCCCGGAAATCACCATCAAGAGCAAGTCGGTTCGCCAGCGCTTTATCAAGATCCTGCAGGGCAATATCCGCAACGTCCTGCGCCGCTTCGACGACGATGCCCGCGTACGGATGGATTGGGACAAGCTGATCGTGAGCTCCCGCAATGACCAGTTCCGCGAGCAAGCTATCGAAGCCCTGGCTTGCATCCCTGGCATTCAGGCCTTCCTCGAGGTGCAGGCCAGCAAGTTTACCGATCTGCACGACATCTTCGAGCAGGTGAAAGCCGTGTGGGGCGACCAGCTCAAGGGCAAAACCTTCTGCGTGCGCGCCAAGCGCCACGGCAAGCATGAGTTCTCCTCCCTCGAGATTGAGCGTTACGTGGGCGGTGGATTGAACCAGCACTGCGAAAGCAACGGTGTGCGCCTCAAGAACCCGGATGTGAAGATCAACCTCGAGATCGACGGCGAAGAGCTCTTCATCGTCAGCGCCATTCATCAGGGCCTGAGCGGCATGCCCATCGCCACTCAGGAAGATGTGCTGAGCCTCATCTCCGGCGGTTTTGACTCCGGTGTGGCGTCGTTCCAGTTCATCAAGCGCGGCTGCCGGGTGCACTACTGCTTCTTCAATCTGGGCGGCGCCGCTCACGAGATCGGCGTCAAGCAGGTAGCCTATCACCTGTGGAACCGCTTCGGTTCATCCCATCGGGTGCGTTTCACCGCCGTCGACTTCGAGCCGGTGGTCGCCGAGATCCTCGAGAAGATCGATAACGGCCAGATGGGGGTGGTGCTCAAGCGGATGATGATGCGTGCCGCCGCCAAGGTGGCCGACGAGTTCCAGATCCCGGCGCTGGTGACCGGCGAGTGTGTGGGCCAGGTTTCCAGCCAGACCCTCACCAACCTGAACGTCATCGACCGGGTGACCGACAAGGTGATCCTGCGCCCGCTTATCACCTGGGACAAGCCGGACATCATCAGTGAAGCCCGACGCATCGGCACCCTGGAGTTCGCCGAGACCATGCCGGAGTATTGCGGTGTCATCTCCAAGAAGCCGACCGTGAAGGCCGAGCTTTCCCGCATTGAAGAGGAAGAGAGCAACTTCGACTTCGCCATTCTGGACAAGGTTGTGGCCGAGGCCCGTTATCTCGATATCCGCCGTATTGGTGAAGAGACCGCCGCCGAGGTTCAGGAAGTGGAGACTACCGCCGAGAGCGGTGACAACGAGGTGATCCTCGATATCCGCTCCATGGACGAGCACGACGAGAAGCCGTTGCTGGTGGAAGGGCGTGAGGTCATGCATATCCCCTTCTTCAAGCTGGCTACCGCCTTTGGCGATCTGCCCAAGGAGAAGACCTACCTGCTCTACTGCGATCGCGGCGTGATGAGCAAGCTGCAGGCGCTTTACCTGAAAGAGAAGGGCTTTGCCAACGTCAAAGTTTACCGTCCGTAATTTGACGCTCAATCTCCCATAAAAAATCCGGCCAGTGTGCCGGATTTTTTTATTTCACCAGTTTGTCATGCCCATCAGGGGCAGGGAACCGGGGTGAAGGAGTCTTGCCCCTGACAACGCCAGCCCATTTCCGCCTCCCGCATCTGCCACAGGTTGTTGCTGCGATAGAGGGTCAGGATGTAGATCATGTCGCTCTTGCTGCCGTCGAGGGCGACCGAAAGCACCAGATCATTGTCCAGCTGCTGGGCATGGATGCGGCTGGGTATGTCACCATGACCGACGAATCGCAGAGCTACCTCACGGTAGTCATTAACCCAGTTTTGCTGTTGATGGCTTGCCTGGCGTATCTGCTGGTTGAACTGCTGCACCGGCGCCGAGGCCAATCGTCCAAATACCACTTGTGCTTCGGCGTGGGCTGCCGTCACGTTCGCCAGGAGAAGGGTGGTAAGCATACCGATTTTGCGCATGAGAAGTTCCGGCTAACAACGACTGCTACTATGACAACAGAAAAGCCTATTTGGTTCAACGCGTGGCCCACAGCGACATGATGACGCTGCGGGCCTGCTCTCAATTGCGTTGCAGCGAGAAGGTGGGCAGCGACAGATGCCAGTAGATAGCAGCTACCCGCAGGCCAAACACGGCCGTCATGCAGATGAGCATGGCCGTTACCCTGTCCATGTTTGCCTCCAGCGCCAGGGTATAGAGAATGCCGCCAAGGATACAGGCGGTGGCATAGATCTCTTTTTGCAGCACCATGGGCACCTCCCGCGCCAGTACATCGCGGATCATGCCACCGGCAACCCCGGTCATGGTGCCCATGATCACGGCAATCAGCCCCGGGGTGCCGAAATTGAGGGCCTTCTGGGCACCGATAACGGTAAAGAGGGCCAGTCCGAAGGCATCCGCCACCGGCAGCACATACCAGGGCATCCTGCGGGGCAGTTTGACCATCCACATACCGATCAGCGCCGTCGCGATGACCACCCAGATATAGAGCGGATCGCGCACCCAGAACACGGGGGTGGCTCCCAGGATCATGTCACGGATGGTGCCGCCGCCGATGGCAGTGACCGCCGCCAAAACCATGACGCCAAACCCGTCCATTCTGAGTCGGCCAGCCACCAATACCCCTGAAAACGCGAATACCGCAGTACCAAACATGTCGCTGATGTAAACAATCTGCTCAACCAGTGTCTGCATGGAGAACAACTCACGCCAAATTGTTGATGGGGCCGCGATTTTAGGGGCTGGTGAGCCCAATCGCCAACAGTGCTCGACAAAATTGAGAGTCGGGACGGATTTTTTCTCGCAGCACGAACGGTAGTGTCTCGTTTGCCCCCTGCCGTTGGCGAGCTTCAGAAGGTTGAGTCAGTCATTGGTTTAGACCCGATTTTTTCCTTAAGTTTCCCCTCGACTCGCCGATATATAAGGTAAGCGGCGTTAATGCGATGAAGCGTTGAAAAAATGCTAAAGACATCCAAAAACGAGCCGTTAAATAAGACGCATCGGGCACAGAAAATAATAAAGCCAGAGCAAATAGAAGAGTAAATTTAATAGCTTAGGAGAATAGTCATGGGCCTTTATATCAACACTAACGTTTCATCGCTCAACGCTCAGCGTAACCTGATGAATACGACCAAATCACTGGATACTTCTTACACTCGACTGGCATCTGGCTTGCGTATCAACAGTGCCAAAGATGATGCTGCGGGTCTGCAAATCGCCAACCGTTTGACCTCTCAGGTGAACGGTTTGAATCAGGGGAACCGCAACGCCAACGATGGTATTTCGGTAGCGCAAACTGCGGAAGGTGCAATGGATGAGGTGACCTCCATGCTGCAGCGCATGCGTACCTTGGCTCAACAATCAGCCAACGGCTCCAACAACACTGATGATCGTACTGCGTTGCAGCAAGAGTATGACCAGCTGATGACCGAAATTGATCGTGTGGCAAAAGATACCACATTCGGTGGTAAGCAACTGCTTAACGGTGGTTATGTCGGCTCTTTCCAGGTTGGTGCTGATGCTGCTCAAACCATTACTTTCAGAATGACCACTGCGTTTACCATCGCAGGTATGGCTTCTGCTGCCAAGGGCAATGCAACAATCTCTACCAGTTCAGCTGGTAGCAAAGAGCCTTTCAAAGTAACGGCCTCAACTAGCGCAGTGATTGTGGCAAACATGAATAGTATCAAGTTGGCGAGTTCGGCCCAGTCTGCTATGGCCAACCTCGACTACATGATTAAAGTTGTAGACAGTAAGCGAGCTGAACTGGGTGCAGTGCAGAACCGGTTTGATTCAACCATTCGCAACCAGGCGAACGTCTCAGAAAACGTCAGTGCCGCGCGTTCACGGATCCGCGATGCAGATTTCGCGACCGAGACCGCCAACCTGACCAAGCAGAACATTCTGCAGCAAGCCGCATCGACAATTCTCTCTCAAGCAAACCAGCGCCCGCAGTCTGCACTGTCACTGTTGCAAGGCTAACAAAAGAAAACAGGGCGGTTGTTCAGGCCGCCCTGGTCAAGAGATGGAACAAAGGGGTGTTCGGGTCGCACTCTGTTCTATCGGGAGAGATATAATCTCTACTAGTAATGCCAAGTGTTGTCCAGCTGTTCAGTTCTGTCACGCTTGGTCATATTCTCCTGAGCATATGCTCATCTTTAGGCCGGTTTACCGGCCTCTTTTTATTGTGTCGCCAAATTGACGTCACTCTGTCAGTTCAAAGCATGAACTGTGCCAACGCATCTTATCCCGTAAACGAGGTCATCATCAGCGGTGATTTGCATGGTGATGCTGCTCAATTGATGTTCTGTTGCCGCTTGCCGGAGAAAACTTGCCGCTTTAGGCAACAATTTTCCTAAAGCTTGTATCTGCGCTGCCGTTAAATAAAGTGAAGCAATCGAGGGGTGTTCGGAATCCAACGTTTGCACTACTGCGGGTGACCTGTTCGTTCAAACAGACACCCGCCAGAAGAGACAGGAATGTTCAACCTGCTCTTCAAACGGTGGGACGTCGTTTTGTTTCGACGACGCAACCTGCAGTCGCATGTTCTTCGGGAGAATTTTTTATGGCCATGTATATCAACACCAACATTTCATCATTGAACGCCCAGCGTAACTTGATGAATACCAACAAGTCTCTGGATACCTCCTATACCAGATTGGCATCCGGTCTTCGCATCAACACCGCCAAAGACGATGCTGCTGGCTTGCAGATCTCCAACCGTTTGACTTCACAGGTTAACGGCTTGAACCAGGGTAACCGCAACGCAAACGATGGTATTTCTGTAGCCCAGACTGCAGAAGGGGCCATGGATGAAATAACCTCCATGTTGCAGCGGATGCGTACTCTGGCGCAGCAATCAGCTAACGGTTCCAACAATACGGATGATCGCGTTGCATTGCAGCAAGAGTACGATCAACTGACAACCGAGATCGATCGCATCTCCAGTGATACCACGTTCGGTGGTCAGAAGTTGCTGGACGGTAAATATAAGGGCTCATTCCAGGTCGGTGCGGATGCCACCCAGACCATTACCTTCAAGATGACTAGTGCCTTTACCATTAGCGGTATTGCTGGCGCATCAAAAGGTAGTGCCACCATTGCCACCAGTTCTGCTGGTAGTAAAGAGCCGTACAAGGTAACCGCTGCGACAACTGCTGTAACTGTTGACAACATGAAAAGTATCAAAACAGCCAGTGCTGCACAGTCTGCGATGGCCAACCTTGACTTCATGATCAAGGCGGTTGATAGCAAACGTGCAGAGCTTGGTGCGGTCCAAAACCGTTTCGACTCGACTATCCGCAACCAGTCCAACGTGTCCGAGAACTTGAGTGCAGCACGTTCGCGTATCCGTGATGCGGACTTTGCGACAGAAACCGCTAACCTGACCAAGCAGAACATCCTGCAGCAGGCCGCTTCAAGTATCCTGGCGCAAGCCAATCAAAGACCGCAATCAGCGCTGTCCCTGTTGGGTTAACGGGTAGTGATGAGATAGAAAAGGAGCGACGATATGGCCAATGACATTGGAATTCCCTCATCGGTCACTCCTTCTTCTCTTCAGTCAAGTAGCAAGAGCGGCCAATCGGCCGCTCAAGTGCTATCTGGCATGGCGGAAGAGCAGCGGGTGATGACACAGGATGTGGAAAAACAACAAGAGGAGCGAGCCAAAGAGAAGGTTCGCAAATCCGATGTCTCAGATAAGGATATTGAAAAAGAGGTACAAAACTTGCAAGAGTTCAGCAAGTTGCAGGGATGGACCGTCAACTTCAGCGTCGAAAAGGATCTCGAGCAAGTTGTTATAAAGGTTATGGACGCCAATACCAAGTCAATGATCCGTCAGATCCCAAGTGAAGAGTTGCTGGCTATCAGCAAGCGGCTCAAGGATTTGCGTGAAGTTGATGTTATAGGTGGCGGCTCAAGAGTCGGATTATTGCTTGATAAAGAGATTTAATACGCAAGTTTTACGAGGAGAGTGAGAATGGCCACTATTACGTCTGCTGGTGCGGGTTCACAGCTGGACTTGGAGTCTGTCATTGCCGCGAGCGTCAATGCCAAGAAGGCGCAACTGATGCAGCCCATCACCACCAAAAAGACCAATGCCCAGATCACTCTCTCCGGGGTTGGACAGTTGAAGTCGGCCATCGCCTCTTTTGTGACGACACTTCAGGCCATGTCCAAAGATGATGCGTTCAACAAACGCTCGATTAATATTACCCAGGACAAGGACAAACCAGTTCTCAAGGTGGAGAGCAAGGCGGGGGCTTCCAACGGGCAATATGATATCAGCGTCGAACAATTGGCGAAGACCAGTAAATTTGACGGTACTTTCGACTCATCGACGACTCCCCTTATCACTGAGGATGGGAAGCTGACCTTCAAGGCTGGTGACAAGACCTTCGATGTCGATGTGAAAGCAGGGGATTCACTACAGTCCATCCGTAAACGCATCAACAATGACGCCGACAATTTCGGTCTGAGCGTCAACATAGTCAATACCTCCGATGGTAAATCCAAACTGATGATCGATTCCGGGGTAAGCGGCAGTGGCAAGGACCTGCAGATCACTGGCAGTACTACCGATCTGACCGATAGTCTCGTATCCAAACTGACCAAGCGTCAAGATGCTCAAGATGCCAAGATCACCGTTGATGGAAATACTCTGACCAGTTCATCCAATACCTTCGATGGCACCATTGTCGGACTTAAACTGACCGTGTTGCGGGAGTCGGATAGCACAACCTCTACCGATGTCAGCGGTAATCCGGTCAAGACCTACAGCTCTAACAAGGTTGACGTGACCACCGACAAGGCTGGCATCAAGGACATGGTCAAAAGCTTTGTCGACGGTTACAACGCGCTGGTGAAGAAGAGCAATGACCTCGGCAAGCGTAATACGATCGTTGAAGGGAAGAGCAAGAATGATGGTGGGGCTCTGGCGGGCGATGCAACGACGCGTGCCGTAGTCAATATGATGAATGGTACCATCACCGAGCCCTCGAAAAATTCCTCTACTTATAAAACGATTTTTCAGATGGGCATAAAGATGGATAACAAGGGGGTATTGTCTATCGACGATACCAAGTTCAACGAGGCCATCGACAAGAATTTCGATCAGGTAGTAGCAGTTTTTGGCGGTAAGGATGGGATCGCCGGTCAGCTGGCCAGCCAGCTGGAAACCTACTCCAAGACCGGTGGTTTGTTGGCGAAACGGGAAGACTCTTTGAATTCCGATCTGCGCGAAGTGGGTCGTAAGGAGTCCGATGTTGCCACTCAGCTGACTAAGTATGAAGAGACCTTGCGGGCCCGTTACGGAAGTCTGGATGCTATGTTGGCCAAGATGAATAAGTCTGCCTCATATTTAAGTATGCTAAATACAAACAACAGTTAATGTGAAGTCATGAGTGGTGTTTCATATGTATCATAAAAATATAAAGGCCTATACCACCCAGAATCTGCAATCCGAATTGGCAGTAGCCGATCCTTACCGCGTGATTCAACTTTTGATGCAAGGTTGCCTGGAGCGCTTGGCTCAGGCTCGTGGTGCTATCGAACGTCGAGATTTTGAGCAAAAATCCCAGTCTATCTCTAAAGCAATGGCCATTATCAACGGGCTGCAAGATTCACTTGATCTCTCTTATGGTAAGGTTCCCGAAGACCTTTCTGCGCTTTATGACTACATGAAAGCTAGGATGATGGATGCCAGCCGTAATATGGATATCACCGCTGTCGATGAGGTTATGAATCTGATGCTGACAGTTAAAAGCGGTTGGGATGCTATTCCTGTCGAGGAGCGAGATAAGGCCTTGGCTCAACAAAAAGTGGGCGGAACCGAATGAGCAATAACCGTTTGCCAGAATTAATCGCAGCAGGTCAGGAGTTACTGACCTTGTTCGAACAGGAGGATGTGCAAACGGCTGAACAGTTGATCGACCATTATCTCATTCTCCTTGATGCTGTTTTCCAGAATATCCCTCCACATGTGGTTCTTGACATGGATCACCAACAAGCATTGGTGCAGTTTCAAACCCTACATGAGCTGATAGAACATGCAAAGAATCAGACAGAAGCAGCTTTGTGGAAATTTTCAAAAGCAGGTCGAGCATCTGATATGTACAAGCTGAACGCAGGTTAGGCATACATGGATATTAGACAAGAAATTACAAATATCGAGAGTGAACTTGTTCGCCTTGAGAAGCAAAAGCAACAGGAAATTGCTATGTTGGAGGTGTTGCCTGTTCGTTTTGCAATGAACATGGATGCCTTTAAAAAATTCATGCCAAGTATATATGTTTTTTTTGAATCATATCAACCAGTACGGCCATTCCGTTTTTTTTGCAATGAAAATGGCATTCCTAATGTATTGTGGCTTGATGAGCAAGTTTCGATATACGGGAAAGATCCTTTTATAGAAGCTCAAGAACAGATAGATGAAATAATCGAGAATAGTGTTTTACAAAGTGTTGACTTTGCGCCTCAATGGTATATAGATGGCCAAATTCACATAAAATACAATAATGAAATATCACAGTTAAAGCAATATACTGATCTTGAGGGCCTGCAACTGAAAGATGCTTTGACTATGGATATTCCGCTATCGCTTATGTATGGTGTTGGTCTTGGTTATCAACTGGGTTATCTGTACGAGCGTTGTAAGGTTAGAAATTTATTTGCATTCGAACCAGATTTGGATGTTTTTTACGCATCACTCTTTTGCTTTGATTGGTATTCGTTGTTTGAATATATGGATAGTGAGTCGCTCAGTATTCATCTTTTTATTGGTGTCGATGAGCAATTGCTTGCTGCTGATATGATGGAAGCCCTCCATCGTAAAGGGGCTTTCTGGTCTGCATCCTACTTTTCATTTTGCCACTATCGTTCCCCCGAGATTGACAAATTGGTTCATAAGGTAGAGACCGAGTTCTACTTGTTGAGAACTGGCTGGGGATTCTTTGATGATAACGTTTATGCCCTGGCGCATAGCCATTCTCATCTTCAAGATGGAACACCATTTCTGAAGCAGTCGCGAGATATGAGTGTGTCTGCTGATATCCCGGTCTTTGTTGTGGGTAATGGGCCATCACTTGATCAAACGATAGATTTTATTGCAGAACATCAAAATAAAGCAGTAATTATTGCCTGTGGCACAGCGGTAAGTGCTCTTTATAAAGCGGGGATCAAGCCAGATATTTATGTCGCTGTTGAACGAACTAAAAGTTCAGCGGATTTCCTGCACATATTGAATGCGGGAGACTTTCTCAAGGAGTGTGCGTTCCTGAGTGTAGATGTTATACACCCCGAGTGTAAGAGCTTTTTCCGTAGAACAGGTTTAGCATTTAAACCCAATGAACCAATGTATAAATTATTGAGTTCTCGCCTAGGGGATAAATTCGATTTCGATACCATAGAGTATTCAAATCCCTTTGTTGGAAATACGGGTTTAAATTACGCGGCACTTTTGGGTTTCAAAAAAATATACCTTTTTGGTATTGATAATGGTTATAAGAGTGCAGATAAACACCACTCAAAATTGAGCTTGTATTACAATGAAAAGCAAGAGGCAAAATATCATCAAGACCTTAACGATACATTTCCTGCTCCAGGTAATTTTGGTGGAGAGGTTCTAATCAATCATCTCTTTGGGCTTTCAATCCACAATATGGCTCGTGTTTTGCAAGATCATAATGATGTTAATTGTGTCAACGCTAGTGATGGGGCTTATATTGAAGGGGCTGTGGCGCAGTATGTCCAAACAATTAACCCTGTCTGGGGAGATATTGATAAACGTCATATAGTTGATGAGCTAATGGATACATGCTTTAAGCCACTCGACCTCACTTTGGTTGATTTAAAGTCTGGCCTCAATGTCCCTATGTTTAATCAGGTGATCGAAAAGTTTCGCTCAGATTGGCGTGATGTTAATCGTGACTATAATGTGGTCCAGCTTATGATGCAGCGTCATCATGATTATTTGCTCTACCTTTTGGCAAGCACTGAAGCGCATTTGTATCGAATGCTGATCGGTTCAATTAATTACTTTTATGCCAATGTAATTACTTTGATGATGGCATTACTCCAGAAAGATGAGGACTATTTTGTTCAGCGACTCGATTCAGCTATCCTGCTGTTGGACAAGTTTTTTTCTGATGCCGAGAAAATCTACGCCGATGTTTTTGAACGGCACGATACGACCTACTTCGTTGGTCTCGATGTGTTTAAGTAAAATCTTCTCTGGGGCGTGACACTGTTCACGCCCACTTTGTAACTGTATGATATAAAAGTTTTTCATATCATAGGGAATGCTAATGGCTTCGCTTTCTCTAGCGTCAACCGCCTTTCTGATGCCAGGCAACGTCTCTTGGGCTCCACTTGCAAAATTGGTAGTCATTCACTTCCAGCAACAAGGGCAATGGTATAGCAGCAATTCTGGTGATGCTCGGGTCGTAATCTGGTTTTGGGAGCAGCTACTTACGGAGGCGCGTTGTCAGCATTGGTCGAGCCTTGAACTTGTATCTCTCGAGCAACAGATTGATATGTGGTTGGATGAGTTGCTTCTTCCGTTTCATGAGGATGGTGGCACACCGGTTTACCTCGGAGCCTGTTTTTGCACGGCCCCTAGCGCTTGTGCCGACCTCTATCCTTGGGTGAAAACCCTTGATGCTCGCTTTTCCCAACGGCTTGCCGAGCTTCACCTCATTAATCTTGATCTACCTCGCTGGTTGATGAAAGAAGGTGCACAACACTGTTTTGACCCGCGTAACCAATTCCTGCTCTCCTGTCCTCTCTCTGCTCCAGGGATTAGCTCTCTCGCAACATGGATTGCCGAGCGTTGGAAACGCGATCAAGAACCTCGACGCAAAGTCTTGGTACTTGACTGCGACAATACCCTTTGGGGGGGCGTGGTCGGTGAAGATGGCGTAAGTGGGTTGCAGTTGGGACAAGACGGAGCCGGCAAGTTATATCAATCTTTCCAGGAGGCTGTGCGTTACTGGTACAACCGCGGGGTTTTACTGGCTCTTTGTTCCAAGAATAGCCCTGACGATGTCTGGCTTGTGTTTGAACAGCATGGTGCGATGAAATTGTCGCGAGCACAAATCGCAGCCTCGGTAATCGGTTGGGGGCGAAAATCAGACGGCTTGCGCCATATCGCACGTACTCTTAACTTTGGTCTTGACGCACTGGTGTTTTGGGATGATTCCCCTCTGGAGCGAGCCGAAGTTCGCGCCGCTTTACCGCAGGTGGACGTGATTGAACCGCCGCAAGAGCTCTGGGATTGGCCCAATAGTCTGCTCTCGTACGGTGGTTTTGCCCAAGGGCTGACAAAGGAGGACAGCTTGCGCCAGGCTTCCTACCGCGCACTGGCCGAAGGTGAGCGACTGCGTGAGCAAGCCAGAAGTGAAAGCGACTATCTGCGCCATTTGTCCTTGTGTGCGAATTTTCATCCTCTGGCGCCGGATAATCTTCCCCGGGCAGAACAGCTTGTTAAAAAAACCAATCAGTTTAATCTCTCCTGTTTGCGCCATGATGCTCGCACACTCGAACTGTTGGCTAAAAATGGGTTCTGTGGATTGGTGTCTTTGCGGGATTGTTTTGCAGACCATGGTTTGGTGGGGATTGTGCTGATCCAGCCTGTCAATTCAACGACTGCTTTTCTCGATACGCTGGCACTGAGTTGCAGAGTTCTGTCGAGAGGTCTGGAATACTGGCTGCTGGATCGTATCTCGGCTGAACTGCGTGAGGTGGGGATCGAGCGTCTAGTTATTGGTTCGAACCGTTGTGAACGTAATGAACCTGCGCTGACATGGTTGGCATCCCTGTCGTTATCCCCCTGTGATAATCCGGATCCCACCCGTTTCTCTCATGAGCATTTCCATAGTCTGGCGCTTGCACAGCTGAATTTGCCTTTTTTGGAGTTTTATCACCATGACTGATCTCTTCACTCTGTTAGAACAGCAGTTTCCTTCTGCAACCGTCACGCGAGGCGACTATCAGTTGGGATTCGGGGCATTTCCTGAATGGGATTCGCTCGGTCATTTTAATTTTCTGTTACTGGTTGAACAGACTTTCTCGGTACGCTTCGAGCCTGAAGAGCTGGCGACGATGAAGCAACTTCAGGATATTCGTGATGCGCTGTTGCGTCGTGGTCTTGCCCTGTGATTGAGGCTCTATCTCATACTCTGAGCACGCTAGGGATCGCGCGCGGAAGTACCTTGATGGTTCACTCTGACGCCATGGCTGTAGCCCAGTTTCCTGGTCAGAGTAATAACGCTGGAATGCACGCTTTTTGGAGCGGGATACAGGAGTGGCTTGGAGACGAGGGCACTCTACTGGTGCCGACATTCACTTATAGCCTGACACGCCAGGTATGTTTCGACCGAGCGACGTCTCCCAGTGAAGTGGGCTTGATGACGGAACTGTTTCGCACTCTGCCTGATGTGGGGCGTACCCGCGACCCTATCTTCAGCATGGCCGTATGGGGTGCGGGGGGGGGCGAGATTATTACCGCTGGCGGTCATGACTGTTTTGGTCAAGATAGCCCCTTTGCCTGGTTGGCTGCCCATGATGGCTGGATTGCCGGTTTTGCTTGCCATCCCGATCGCATTACCTTCACCCACTATGTGGAGCAGCAACTTGGTGTCGATTATCGCTTTATGAAGCGCTTTGAGGGTGAAGTCTGCGATGGCGGTGCTATGCGCCCCTGGTATTGTGACTACTTTGTGCGAAGACTCGATCTGGCCAGCGAGATTGATCTTTCCCGTCTGGTTGAAGCTCTTAAAAGTCAAAACAAGTGGCATCAGGGGTTATTTGGCCGGTTACCGGTCTGGGCGGTTCGTTGCGCCGACTTTGCCGCGGTGGCCAAACAACTGATAGCAGAGCATCCTCATGCTCTCATCCGGGAGGGGGCATGAAACTGCATCATATCGGGTTGGTGGTATCCGAACTTGAGCTCGGGGTTTGCTATTGCCGCGAGACCCTCGGGATTTCCCGATTTAGCGAGCAGGTGCTCGATCCCTTGCAGCGGGTACATATCTGTTTTGCATACGATGATGCCGGGATTTGCTACGAATTGATTGCCCCGGCCGGTGAAGATAGCCCGGTCAGCCAGGCGTTACGTACGCGCCATAACCTGCTCAATCATCTGGCCTATGAAGTGGCAGATATAGCGATGGCAGCCAAACGACTTCGGGCTCAGCGTCATCTTCCCCTCGGGCCCAGCCAGCCCGCTATCGCGTTTGGCGGCGCCCACGTTCAATTTTTCCTAAGCCCGCTTGGGCACATTATCGAATTGGTTCAGCATACCCATGACTCCTGACAC
Organism: Aeromonas sp. R1-1; assembly: GCF_040908495.1. Lineage (NCBI taxonomy): Bacteria > Pseudomonadati > Pseudomonadota > Gammaproteobacteria > Aeromonadales > Aeromonadaceae > Aeromonas > Aeromonas sp. R1-1. Next base: position 15,217 of record NZ_JBFODV010000034.1, read on the forward strand.
GGATTTTTTACCTGCAGACTGGCAAGACCCGGCACAGATTGGCCAGGCCATGTATGATCTGGCGGCGCGCCTTTATCCTATCAATCGAAGCCTGACCGGTAATGGCGTGCGAGAAAGCCTGGCATTGCTATGCCATTGCCTGCCGGAGTTGCAGGTTCACGAAGTGCCGACCGGTACTGAGTGTTTTGACTGGCAAGTGCCTGAAGAATGGAACGTACGCGAGGCTTACATAGTGGGGCCGGATGGGCGTCGGGTAGTCGATTTTTGCGATCACAATCTGCATCTGGTGGGGTATTCAGAGCCTGTTGATACGATTCTGTCCCTGGAAGAACTGCAGCTGCACCTTCACTCGTTACCGGAGTTGCCTGATGCTATTCCTTATGTCACTTCCTACTATCGGCGTCGGTGGGGCTTTTGCCTGACTCACAGGGTTCGTGAACAGTTGCAGCCAGGGCAGTACCGGGTAGTGATCGATGCGACGCTTGCTCCGGGGTCACTGACTTATGCAGAGATCTGTTTGGCAGGAGAGAGCAAGCAAGAGATCCTGCTGTCAAGCTATCTCTGCCATCCATCCATGGCCAATAACGAGCTTTCGGGTCCCTTGGTCGGTGTGTTTTTGATGGCCTGGCTCGCCAGTATGCCGCGTCGCCGATATAGCTATCGCCTCATATTAGTGCCTGAAACGTTGGGCGCCATTGTGTATCTGTCACGCCATCTGGCACACCTGAAAGCACAGACGCTGGCGGGGTTCAACCTCTCTTGTCTTGGGGATGAGCGTGGTTACTCCTATTTGCCCTCACGCTGTGGTGGTACATTGGCTGACAGAGCCGCATTGCACGCTCTTGCCCACATTGACCCGGGTTTTCATCGTTTCAGCTTTCTGGATAGAGGTTCCAATGAGCGCCAGCTGTGCGCTCCCGGGATTGACCTGCCGATAGCATCGATTATGCGTACCAAATATGGCTGTTACCCTGAGTATCACACCTCGCTTGATGATCTCTCTCTCGTAACGCCTGCTGGCTTGGCGGGAGGTTTTATGGCGGTGCGCAGAGCAATTGAATGTATTGAGCTGGATGGACGTTATCGAGTAACGGTGCTTTGCGAACCACAAATGGGCAAGCGCGGTCTCTATCCGGATCTGTCGACCCGCTGGTCAGGATGGGCTGTGCGGGACATGATGAACCTGCTTGCTTACAGTGATGGAGAGATGACCCTGTTCGAGATTGCCGAGACGATCCACATTCCATTCTGGCAAGCCCGCCAGCTGGCAGACATGTTGCTCGAAGCGGGCTTGCTGAGTCCGGTCTAGGTGCTTAGCAGAGCAGCTAGTTCACCTTCCAGCCAATCGGCTAATCCAAGCCAGTCATGGCGCTCTTGACATGCCAGCAATGCAGCAATGATTCTGGCTGCCTCGTTGTGATGTTCATGTGGGAGCGCCAGCAACACCTGTTCGAGTAAATCAGGAAGGGTCAGGGCACTCTCCACATAGTGGCCGAGCCGAAAACGGTGGGCGAGTGTGATGCAATGGTGTTTGAGCGTCATGATACAAAGTCCGGATGATATTCACTGCCGAGCAGAGCTGCACCATCTCGGCTGCTGTTCCAGAAATGAACTTCGGGATGGGCTGCCATATAGCGCTCCAGCTCAATCTGATAGGTTGTGAAGTTGGGATTGGTGCTGACCCGTTTCCCATGGCCATCCACAATCCAGCTCAGTGCCTGACTGGCGCTGGGGCCGAGAGCCCCGTCTTGCCAGCCGGCATGGGTCTGGCCACCGGGGAAGGCAAAATCGCAACCAAGCAGGAGTACCTCAGTGCATCCGATTTGTACTGCCAGATCGACGGTCGGATGAATGACGCTTCCTCCCTGATGCAGGGTTCCCTTGGGATGTTTCCGAGCCAGCGTTGCATACATGGGACTGGCTGAGTAGGTGGTAAGCCGTGGGCCTGGCCAAGCATTCAGAGTGTCGGATGGTACCATGGGCGCGTAGACAAGAGGGACTGTATCCAACCCTGCCCCTGGCAACCTGTCTGGGGTAAGCGCATCATCAATACTGATCACTAAATGAGGCGCAAGGCCATAACTGCGTAACGAAACCAGCGCTGTATCGACGCAAATCACCAGCCAGTCGGGATGATGTGCCAGCCAGCCAGCCAGTTTTGGCAGATGTTGTGCTAGGGTGGGTCCACTGGCGATGACCAGTGCACTGCTATCAGGACGAGAGCCAAATAGAGAGCTCACGTCACCATCTTTTGCCACCAGAGATATATTCTCAGCCAGTCGGCTTAAGATCCGTGGCGATGCAGGATCAAAGCGTTGGCGAGTGTACCCGGCCAGTATCTCGCTAATCAAACGCCCACGAATGCGGCAGGCCGCATCTTCGGCCAGTTCCAGTTCGCTGGGGAGGGCGAAGAAGGGGAGGACAATCTCCTGTTCATCGGCCGCGAGGCTCAGCTCTACCCGAGGGTCTTGCAGCCACTCGTCGTGCTCGAGCAAGGCCAGCACCAGAGTGAAGAGATTGTGGTGCATGATATGGACATGGAGGGTTTCTAACCGGGGGCGTGTCAGCAACACCTTCTGCAGATCGCCGAGTCCGGTGCCATAAAGATGCAGCACGGGTACATCGGGAAGCGTTGCCGCTTGCAGTTCGGCCTCCTTCACCCGATCGTGCCGGCTGGTGAGCTGGATGCCATTGACCAGCAGTGTGCTGCTGAGGCCTTCACACAATTCCACCTGCAGATCGCCCAGCTGTGCCACCGTGAGGTGGGCAGCAAGCTGTGGCCAACGCTGTTCGATGATCGCCAGATGGTGGCGCAGCAGATCTTCATTCATCTTGTGCAATCCAGTCCCAGTTGAGAGGCTGATTGGCTGCCATGTCGCGGTTGACCCGCTTGCCGATGAGCCGATCGTAATCGGCTGGGGGCAGGCCGAGGGCGGGGCGCACCGACTTGATATGCTCTGCGGTGAGCACCTCGCCAGCTGCCATCTCCTTGACCAGATAGAGGGAGCGGCGAAAAGCGCGGTTACCCTGTTCACTGGCTGTGAGATGGTAATCGGCCACTCCGAGGGCGGCATGGGCGGTATTGACCGAGGTTACCAGCTCGGTGAGTTCGGCCGGTTCCATTGAGAAGGCGCAATCCGGCCCGCCGTCGGCGCGGGCCAGGGTGAAGTGTTTCTCGATAAGGGTGGCCCCGAGCGCGGTAGCGGCGATGGCTGTGGCCGACCCCAGGGTGTGATCGGAGAGCCCCACCTCGACCCCGAAGCGCTGGCGCAACATGGGGATGGTACGCAGGTTATATTCGGCCGCCGGCGCCGGATAGCCGCTGACGCAGTGCAGCAGCGCCAGCTGGCCGTTGCCGTGCTTGAGTGCCATCTCGACCGCGGCGGCGATCTCGGCCTCGTCCGCCATGCCGGTGGACATGATAAGCGGCTTGCCGGTCTGGGCGGTGTAGCGAATGAGGGGCAGATCCACCAGCTCGAAGGAGGCGATTTTGTAGGCCGGGCAGTCCAGTGATTCAAGCAAGTCCACCGCACTGAAATCGAACGGGCTGCTAAAGACCGTCAGCCCCAGCTCGCGCCCTTTGGCAAACAGCGCCTGGTGCCACTCCCAGGGAGTGTGCGCCCACTCATAAAGGTCATAGAGGCTGTGGCCATCCCACAAACCGCCGTGGATCTGAAATTCCGGTCGATCACTTTTGAGGGTGATGGTATCCGGGCGGTAGGTTTGCAGCTTGACGGCGCTGGCACCCGCTGCTTTGGCGGCGGTCATAATGGCCAGGGCGCGGTCCAGATTGCCATTGTGGTTGGCCGACAGTTCGGCAATCACATAGGGAGCCTGTTCTTGGTTGATGGAGCGATGATCGATCTGCATCTGTGTTCAGATTCCTATGCCAAGTTGCCAGCCTTGCGGCGCCGGTTGCCAAGGGGCAGGGGGCGCTATCTGCGGTGGCTCGGCAAGATAGAGGGGAAATTGGGAGAAAATTGTCTGCAAGCGATGTGCCAGCTCTTGCCACTCCGTGGGCTGAAGTGACCGGGTGGCCTGCCATGTCAGCCGCTGGCCGTTCAGCGTCAGGGGGAGTAGCAGTTGGTCGTCATGGCGTAGTTGCCACTGATGGCCATATGGCAACAGTTGATAATCCGATTGTTGCAGCAACCAGGCGGTGAGCCGATCCAGCCCCAGCCCATCTACCTGTTGCTGGCCGCGGCGTCGATAGTCATCTGCTTGCCATTCAAGTCGTTGCAGGGCTTGCAGCAGCAGCTCAGGCTCGGCCAGCTCGCTCAGAGTCAGCCGCTCGGCCAACTGGAAGCGGGCGATCACCAGGTCGTTGAACTGCTGATTGTCGACGATGGGCACCGCTAGGGTCGGCAGGCCGAGACAGGCTCGCTCCCAGGTCATGCCGCCCGCAGCGCCAATGGCGAAGTCGTGTTGTTGCATCAGTTGCGCCATCTGGTCGCTCTGGCGCAGCAGCACTAGGTCGAGGTCGGTCAGTTCGGCCACTCTCTGCTCCAGCTCGGGCCAGAACGGATTGGCGCCGCCCGCCACCAAGGTCCAGCGGATGGTGCGGGCCCAGGGCAGTCGAGCCAGCGTGTTGAGGGTCGTGAGGCTGGCTCCGGCCGGATCAGCGCCGCCAAAGCAGATGAGGCCACGTTGCCACCGGCTGACCTTTTGGCGTGCAAGCTGGCGATAGGCAGGGCGCAACAGGGCATAGTCGGTGCCCAGCAGCAGCCGACAGTTGGCAGGGACGAGTGACTGGTAATCGGCGGCGCTGCGCAGTGGCCCCTGATCCAGCAGCAGCTGGCAGTGGTGGGGTCGATCGGCCAGATCGTCGATCACCAGCAACTGACCACAGTGGATTGCCAGTGTCTGCTCGATCTGCCGATCAATCTGGTAGTGATCACACACCAGCCACTCCGGGCGCAAGGTGGGCAAGGGGCCTGCATCGTCCAGAGCGCAAAGGGGGTGATGCTGGTGGGATTGCAGCAGTGGCAACAGGTGGGCCGGTAGCTGATGGCAGAGAAAGTGGCACTCGGCGCCAGCCGTTTTCAGCCGATCTGCGATGGCCAGACAGCGCATCAGATGGCCCAACCCGATCTTGGCCCCGGCATCGAGCCGGAAGGCAACTTTAAACGCCATCTTGGGCCAGCACTTGATAGAGCAGTTCGGCCAGATGCCAATCTTCCGGCGTATCGATATCGACCACCCTGTGTCTTGGCAGAATAT
>NZ_JBFODV010000035.1:0-31684 GCF_040908495.1 Aeromonas sp. R1-1
TCTCAAGGATGTGTTTACCTGTGAGATAGTGGGTTATGCGATGGGAGAGCGAATGACCACCGGGTTGGTCAGTCAGGCGCTGTTTCGGGCTGTGCAGCAGAAGAGGCCGCCCGTAGGGCTTATCCATCACAGACTGGGGCAGTCAGTACTGTGTCAAGGCTTACCGGGCTCTCCAGGTACAATTTGGCATGCAGACCTCCATGTCACGCAAGGGGAACTGCTTCGACAATGCCCCGATAGAAAGCTTCTGGGACAACTGGCATAAAAAAGCCACACCGGTTGGTGTGGCTTTTGTTTAGGAGGTCAACCAGGGTTGCTTAGGGGCGACCGGCTGGGCAGGTGGCCACGTTGACGGCGGCAGTGCTGCCGCCATGACGACCTGATGTGCTCACTTCGTTGCGTACCAGCGGCGGGTAGTTAACCGGCTCACGAGCAGGCAGGGCAGGGGCTTCGGCAGGGGTTGCCATCGGCGCGGATGCTTTGCGGGCACGAGCCAGCAGGCCGGCACCGTGAGATACCTGTTTGGTAACGACCGGAGTCTCTTCCACCGCAACCGCAGCGGCAGGAGCCGGGGCTTCGACAACAGCAGCTTGCATCTCGACTGCAGCCGGTACAGCTTCCACGACAGGAGTGTTGACAGCAGGGGCCTCTTCAACCACCTGAGCAGTTTCAACGACTTCAGCAGCCGCCACGTCGATAGCCGGAGCGGCGACAACGGCAACTTCCGGCTGTGCTGCAACCACGACTTCTGCGACAGCTGCAACAACCGGGCTAGCGATCACATCGGCTTGAGTTGCTTCGACCTGGACAGCAGCCTGCTCGGCAGCTTCTTCAGCAACGGCTTCGACAACCACATGCTCGGTCAGTGCAGCAGAGGCTTGCAGGGCAGCAGCGACGGCTTCAGCGCTCGGGATGGTAACAACAGGCACTACCGGCTCTTCAACCTGCGCTTTGGCAATATCTGCCTGGGCTGCGGTGGTCAGAGTGGTGGTATCTTGCTGTTCTTCGTCACGCTGGCTGCGGCCATCTTCGTTGATGCGCTTGCGGCGCTGACCTTCGATACGTTGGCTGCGAGGAGTGCGGCGTGAACGGCGCTGGCCTTCACTCTGCTCTTCCTGCTCGTTACCCACGGTTGCATCGATCACGTCAGCTTGCGCTGGTACTTCGTCAACCGGCAGGGCAGGGGTGTCAGCAGCGGTGACATCGACGCGGATCTGCTTGCGCAGTTGACGACGTTCGCGGCGCTCGGCCACTTTCTGCTCTTTCTCCTGACGTGGCTGGACGGCAGTTGCATCAACGGCGTCTACCGCTTCAACAACGACTTCGGCGCGCGGCTCACGGGGAGCACGAGGTTCACGGGCTGGACGTGGTGCACGTTCCTGGCGCGGTTCGCGAGGCTCGCGTTCCTGACGGGATTCACGTTCCATGCGCTGTTCGCTACGCACCTCACCACGGGCTTCACGCTCCTGACGAGGCTCGCGCTCTTTGCGGGGACGACGATTGCGGTTTTCACCACCTTCGCGGTTGCCATTTTCACGTTTCTCGCCAGCTTCCGCATTGTTGCGGTTGCCACGGTTGTCGTCACGACGAGGACGCTGACCACGGCCACGACCTTCTTCGCGCTGATGACGCTGACCCTCTTCCTTGCGTGCTTCACGAGCAGCCGGTTTATCAGCCGGAGCTTTTACTTCGGCAGGGGCTGCATCGCTGCTGAACAGGCCGGTAATGCCTTTGATCAGCTTGCTGAAGAAACCTGCTTCGGCAGGTGCAGCGGCAACGGCCGGGGCTGTCTGCTGCTGAGCTGCAACCGGCGCGGGTTGAGTCGGCTGGGCAAAGCCTTGTAGCAGCGGTTGTTCACGCTCGATCACCTGAGCTTGCTTCGGCTGGTAGACCGGCTTGGCAATCTCGGTTTTCAACTCGTAGCTGGCCGCTTCCGGGATCTCGTTCTGACGAATACGGGTAACTTCGTAGTGCGGGGTTTCCAGATGCTGGTTCGGAATGATGTAAACACGCACATCATTGCGCTGCTCCAGACTGGCGATAGCTGCGCGCTTCTCGTTAAGCAGATAGGCGGCAACATCCACCGGCACTTGGCCGTGAACCTGCTCGGTGTTGTCCTTCATCGCCTCTTCTTCGATGAGACGCAGGATGGACAGGGCGAGGGATTCGTTGTCACGGATCACGCCTTGGCCCTGGCAACGGGGGCAGATATGGCTGCTGGACTCGTTGAGAGAGGGGCGCAGACGCTGGCGAGACATCTCCAGCAGACCGAAACGGGAGATCCGACCCAGTTGGATGCGGGCACGATCCTGATGAACCGCTTCACGCAGACGGTTTTCCACTTCGCGCTGATGGCGAACCGGCGTCATGTCGATGAAGTCGATAACGATCAGGCCACCCAGGTCGCGCAGACGCAATTGACGGGCAATTTCATCGGCCGCTTCCAGGTTGGTTTGCAGCGCAGTCTCTTCGATATCGCCGCCTTTGGTGGCGCGGGAGGAGTTGATATCGATGGAGGTCAGCGCTTCGGTCGGATCGATAACGATGCTGCCACCGGAGGGGAGGCGCACTTCACGCTGGAAGGCTGATTCGATCTGGCTCTCAATCTGGAAGTGATTGAACAGGGCAACTTCACCCTTGTACAGCTTCACGCGGTTGAGGAAATCGGGACGTACCAGCTCGATATGGGCCTTGGCACGTTCAAAAATCACCGGATTGTCGATCAGGATCTCGCCCACATCGCGACGCAGATAGTCACGGATGGCACGCACGATGACGTTGCTTTCCTGGTGGATCAGCACCGGTGCCGCGCGCTCTTGAGAGGCCTTGTGGATGGAGTCCCAGTGATTGAGCAGGACGTTCAGATCCCACTCCAGCTCTTCCGGAGACTTGCCTACACCGGCAGTGCGCACGATCAGGCCCATGCCTTCCGGCACGGTCAATCCGCTCAGGGCTTCTTTCAGTTCAGTCCGCTCATCACCCTCGATGCGGCGGGAGATACCACCGGCACGGGGGTTGTTGGGCATCAGTACCAGGTAGCTACCTGCCAGGCTGATAAAGGTGGTGAGGGCTGCACCCTTGGTGCCACGCTCTTCCTTGTCGATCTGGACGATAACTTCCTGACCTTCGCGGACCACTTCTTTGATGTTGGGACGACCCTGATAGGAGTAACCGGAGGGGAAGTAATTGCGGGCGATCTCCTTCAACGGCAGGAAACCGTGGCGCTCGGCGCCGTAATCAACAAAAGCAGCTTCAAGGCTGGGTTCTACGCGGGTGATCTTACCCTTGTAAATGTTCGCTTTCTTCTGCTCGTGTCCCGGACTTTCAATATCCAAATCGTAGAGCTGTTGTCCGTCAACCAGCGCTACGCGCAACTCCTCTTCTTGAGTTGCGTTGATAAGCATTCTTTTCATTGAGTTCTCATTATTGTGTCATTTTGATTTCCTCCATCTGGGTCCTGCCAGCGCCGGCCTCGGGTCTTCAGCATACTGGGGCAACCTCCCGGTTGGGGTATGCATGAGGCGCAAACTAAGGGCGTTCTGGTCATCTTTTCTCGAGAAGAGATGAATAAGGATGCCGAAATGGAGACAAATAAACGGTGATGTTTGTGTTCTCCATGCGTTGTACCTCGCACCCGGGAACCGTCATGTTCTTGTATACACGGTGTTTCGGGATTGGGTGGCATACTTTTTGGCCACTTAGTACAAGGCTTGAACACAATGACAAAACCTTGTTTATTATCCCATTTAAACCTCTTTTATAGCAAGGCGCCATTTTTCAACAAACCAGCAGCCAAGGGGCGCTGGCAGTGGTAAAATCCGCGCCATGACACAGATACATCAACAAGTGCAGCTGCTCACCATCGAAGCTGAGCATGACGGGCAGCGCATAGACAATTTTCTCAAGACTCAGCTAAAGGGCGTCCCCAAGAGCCTGATCTATCGCATCCTTCGCAAAGGTGAAGTGCGAGTAAACAAAAAGCGCATCAAACCGGAGTACAAACTCTGCGCAGGTGACGAGGTGCGGGTGCCCCCCGTGCGCGTTGCCGAGAAGAATGAGCTGCCTTCGGCAAACCTCGGGGTTATCCAGCGTCTGGAGAGCCAGATCCTGTTCGAAGACGATGCCATGATCGTGCTGAACAAGCCCTCCGGCATGGCAGTACACGGTGGCAGCGGCCTGAGCTTTGGTGTTATCGAGGGGCTGCGAGCCCTGCGGCCGGAAGCCCGTTTTCTCGAACTGGTTCATCGACTTGATCGCGACACCTCTGGTGTATTGCTGGTTGCCAAGAAACGCAGCGCCCTGCGCAGTCTGCATGAGCAGTTGCGGGTCAAGACCATGCGCAAGCAGTATCTGGCGCTGGTGCGTGGCAAATGGCAGGCTCACGTCAAGGTGGTCAATGCGCCGCTGCGCAAAAACGACCTGCAGTCTGGCGAACGGGTGGTGCGGGTCAGTGCCGATGGCAAGCCCTCCGAAACCCGGTTCCGTATCGTGCGTCAATTTGCCGAAGCGACCCTGGTCGAGTGCAGCCCCATCACCGGCCGTACCCACCAGATCCGCGTGCATACCCTGCATGCCGGCCATCCGATCGCCTGTGACGATAAGTACGGTGAAGCGGCGTTTGACGAGAAAATGCGCAGCCAAGGGCTGAAACGGCTCTTTTTGCATGCCTGGAAGCTCAGCTTCACCCATCCGGCCGATGGTCGCGAGATGCAGGTAGAAGCACCGCTGGCACCTGAACTCGACAACTTCCTCAACGGCTTGCCACGCTGATGCAGGACATCCGGCTCGCCATTTTCGATTGGGACGGTACCTTGATGGATTCGGTGGGCCGGATTGTGGCCTGTGTGCAGGGGGCCGCCAGAGATTGTGAGCTGGCGGTACCTGCACCAGCCCAGATCCGGCAGATCATCGGATTGAGCCTCGATGTCGCCATGTCCCGTCTGTTCCCCTTATGCAGTGGCAGTGGCGCCACCAGCGGTGAGCGCCAGATTGCCGCAATCATCGATCGCTATCGTCATCACTATCTGCACGACGCGATCCCCAGCCCGCTGTTTGCCGGGGCTGGGGAGTTGCTGCATGACTGGCAGTTACGAGGGCTGCAACTGGCCATCGCTACCGGCAAATCGCGCCGTGGGCTGGATCGGGTATTGGATGAGACCGGGCTGCGCTCGTTGTTTGTGACCAGTCGTGGGGCCGATGAGGCTCGCTCCAAGCCTGATCCGCTGATGCTTGAGCAGATCCTGGACGAGCTGGGGCTGTCACCCCGGCAGGCCGTCATGATCGGCGACTCTGTTCACGATATGGCGATGGCCGAGGCAATTGCCATGCCGCGCATCGGCGTTACTTGGGGTGTAGATAGTCGGGATGCCCTCAGTCGTCACGGACCTGTGGCGGTGGTGGACTCCATGAAGGCTCTTCGCGCGCTGTTTTAGACGCCTCTTTTTAACAGACATCAATCTGATTGATAACAGAAGCCCGGTGTATTGACCGAGCTTTTTATATCCTCGATCTAGCTTATCTATTTCGTCCGTAATCAGGGCAGGGCAATACCGTGGCGCTCCAGCAGCTCGATCAGGCCGATCAGTGGCAGACCGATCAAGGCGTTAGGATCGCGCCCCTCCAGCCCCTTGAACAGCACGATGCCCATCCCTTCACATTTGAAGCTGCCCGCACAATCTAGGGGCAATTCTGCCTCTACATAGCGGCGAATGGCGGATTCGTCGAGATCGCGAAAGTGGACCGTAAACGGTTCAATCAATTGATGAATCTCATTGGTTGCAGCGTTAAGTACGCACAGCCCGGTGTAAAAGGTGACGCTGCGACCTTGAGCCGCCATCAGCTGGGCGATGGCATTGTCGATGGTGCCCGGTTTGCCGAGGATATGATTATTGCAGACACACACCTGATCAGAGCCGATGATCAAGCCGTGATCACGATGTCGGGCGATGGCATCAGCCTTGGCACGAGCCAGTCTGGCCACCAGCGCCTCGGCGGATTCGCCAGCCAGTGTTTGCTCATCCACATCGGGGGCGGCACATTCAAATGGGAGTCCGAGCTTCTCCAGCAGGGCTTTGCGATAGCGAGAAGTTGAGGCGAGGATCAGATTCTGTGGCATAATCGAGTTACCGATGAAAGCAAGTACCGGCATTCTAGGGACTTGTGACGTTAAAATCATCGGCGGTAAGGACTTTTTCCTTTGACTATCAGTTGTTGGACCTATATTATTCGCGCCCTATGCAAAAGGTGAAGTTGCCCGTTAAGGTTGATCCAGTCCGTAGTGCCTTGAAGCTGCTCGATTACATCGGGATAGTGGAAAAGTCGCAGATGCCCAGGCTGGAGGAATCAACCGCTGGCTTGCAGAGTGATATCGAGGTATCACTGCACTTTGGCAAAGATGTCCAGAAGTTGACCGTTATGAAAGGCACTGCCCATGCCAAGGTTGACCTGGTTTGCCAACGTTGCGGAGAGACATTCGAACACCTCTGTGAAGCTGAATTTATCTACACTCCGCTGTTCGAAAGAACAAACGAGGAAGAACTGCCGGAAGCTTATGAGCCCATTGAGTTGGACGAAAACGGCGAGATAGATCTTCATCAAATCCTGGAGGATGAACTCATCCTCTCGTTGCCTCAAGTCGCAATGCATTCTCTGGATGCATGCCCGAGAGGAAACATGGAGATGACCTGGGGTGAAATCGAACCTGCTGATGAGCGGCCGAATCCCTTTGCAGTTCTTGAAGAGCTTAAACGTAAGTGAATTTAGGAGTTAGCCTACAATGGCCGTACAACAGAACCGTAAAACCCGTGCCAAGCGTGGCATGCGTCGTTCCCACGATGCGCTGACCACCGCTGCCCTGACTGTTGATCAGACCAGTGGCGAAATTCATCGTCGTCACCACGTGACTGCCGATGGTTTCTACCGCGGTAAAAAGGTAATCGCTTAAGGATTGCCTTTGTCTACGCAAACTGTCGCGCTAGACATCATGGGGGGAGATATTGGCCCCTCGGAAACAGTGCCTGCCGCCGTGCAGGCACTGTCTCTTTTACCCCAGCTAAAACTGATCCTGGTCGGCGACCAGCACCAGACCTCCTCTCTGCTGCAGCAACATGGCTTGCTGAATCATCCCCGCGTTCGTTTCGTACATGCATCCCAGGTGGTTGGCATGGGTGATAAACCGATCGTGGCGCTGCGAACTCTGAAAGACTCCTCCATGCGGGTGGTACTCAATCTGGTGAAAGCCGGTGAGGCCGATGCCTGCGTCAGTGCTGGCAATACCGGTGCGTTGATGGCGATGGCCAAGTGCGTGCTCAAATCCCTGCCCGGGGTAGACAGACCAGCCCTTATCAAGGCGCTGCCGACATTGAGCGGCAAACGTACCGTGATGCTGGATCTAGGCGCCAACGTCAGTTGCGATGCGGATACCTTGCTGCAGTTTGCGGTGATGGGCTCCGTCGTGGCCGAAAAGGTAGAAGGCATTGCATCACCCCGTGTTGCCTTGCTCAACATCGGCGAGGAGGAGATCAAGGGCAACGATCTGGTGCGCCACAGCGCCGAATTGTTGCGTCAGTGTCCCGCACTCAATTATGTCGGGTTCATCGAAGGGGATCGCATCTTCAGCGGCGACAGCGACGTGATCGTCTGCGACGGTTTTGTCGGCAATGTCTCCCTCAAGACGGCAGAAGGGGTGGTGCGGATGATGGCTCAGCTGGCCGGATATCCCCGCAAGAAACGCACTTTTCTTGGCCGGATCGCCGGATTTATGTTCAAACGGCGTTTTTCTTACCTGAACCCCGACCAGTATAACGGAGCAAGTCTGTTAGGATTGCGTGGCATTGTGGTAAAAAGTCATGGGCGGGCCGAACGGCGCGCTCTGTGTAATGCGATCCTGCTGGCCGCACAAGAGGCCAAACATCAACTTCCACTGCAAATAGCAGATCGCCTTGAAGCTGTCTTCTCTGACAGGGATCTATAAGAACTCTATGCATAGCAAAATTCTGGGTACTGGCAGCTACCTGCCGAGTTCAGTGCGGACTAACGCCGATCTCGAGCAGATGGTTGAGACCAGTGATGAGTGGATCGTGGAACGCACCGGTATCCGTGAGCGCCGTATTGCCGGGGCTGACGAAACCGTTGCCACCCTCTCTTACCAGGCCGCCCTGCGCGCCCTGGATGCAGCCGGCCTGACCGCTGCCGATCTCGATATGATAGTGCTGGCCACCACCAGTGCTGAAAATGCCTTCCCGGCTGCCGCCTGCGAGCTGCAGGGGCTGCTCGGCGTTCCGGGCATTCCTGCCTTTGACGTGGCTGCTGCTTGCGCAGGCTTCACTTATGCGCTCTCCATTGCCGATCAGTTCGTCAAATCCGGCGCCGCCCGCCATGTGCTGGTCGTCGGGGCCGATGTGCTCTCCCGCATGTGCGATCCGCAAGATCGCGGCACCATCATCCTGTTTGGCGATGGGGCAGGGGCTGTGATTGTCGGTGCCAGCGAGACGCCGGGCATCCTCTCTACCCATCTCCATGCCGATGGCCGTTATGGCGAGCTGCTCAAGCTGCCTCATCCCCGTCGCGGCATGCCGGGTGCCGAGCTCGAAGCCTACATGTATATGAAGGGCAACGATGTCTTCAAGGTCGCGGTCACCCGTTTGAGCGAGATCGTCACCGAGACGTTGGCCGCAGCTGGCATCGAGCCGAGCGAGCTGGACTGGCTGGTGCCGCATCAAGCCAACTTCCGCATCATCAGCGCCACAGCCAAGAAGTTGGGTATGAGCCTCGATAAAGTGGTGTTGACCCTCGATAAGCACGGCAACACTTCTGCTGCGTCCGTCCCTGTCGCCTTCGACGAAGGGGTGCGGGATGGCCGGATCAAACCGGGTCAGCTGGTACTGCTGGAAGCCTTTGGCGGCGGTTTTGCTTGGGGCTCGGCGCTGGTTCGCCTCTGATCTTCGGCGGGATGGTGTCTCCATCATTCCGTCACCGATTTCATTTTTGTCTTATCTAAAAGGAATCAATGATGACCCAATTTGCCATTGCCTTCCCGGGACAAGGTTCCCAGTCCGTAGGCATGCTGGCCGAGCTGGCCGAACAACATGCCGTGATCAAGGAGACCTTCGCCGAGGCGAGCCAGGTGCTGGGTTATGACCTGTTTGCCCTGGTGATGGATGGTCCGGTTGAAGATCTGAACAAAACCTGGCGCACTCAGCCTGCGCTGCTGACAGCCTCTGTCGCCCTGTGGCGCCTGTGGCAACAGCAGGGTGGGGCAACGCCTGCCATGATGGCGGGTCACAGCCTGGGTGAGTACTCCGCGCTGGTTTGCAGCGGCGCACTCGATTTTGCCGATGCGGTCAAACTGGTCGAGCTGCGTGGTCTGGCCATGCAGGAAGCGGTACCGGAAGGCACCGGCGCCATGGCGGCCATCATCGGCCTGGATAACGAATCCATCGTCGCCAACTGCGAAAAAGCGGCAGAAGGGCAGGTGGTCTCTCCGGTCAACTTCAACTCTCCGGGCCAGGTGGTTATCGCCGGTCACAAAGAGGCCGTTGAGCGCGCCAACGTGCTGATGAAAGAGTCGGGCGCCAAGCGTGCGTTGCCGCTGCCAGTCTCCGTACCGTCTCACTGCGCGTTGATGAAACCTGCCGCAGAAAAACTGGCAGCTGCGCTGGACGGGATCGAGATCAAGGTTCCAACCATCGCTGTCATCAATAATGTCGACGTATCCTGTGAACAGGATCCGGCCGCCATCAAGCAAGCGCTGGTACGTCAGCTGTTCAGCCCGGTTCGTTGGACCGAGACTGTCGAGCGGATGGCCAACGAGGGGGTTACCCTCGAGATCGAGATGGGACCGGGCAAAGTGTTGACCGGGCTCGCCAAGCGTATCGACAAGCGCGTGGAAGGTATTCACGCTAACGATGCCGTCTCTTTCGAGCAGGCGCTGGCCCAGATCAAGTAAACAGGAGCAAGTAATGAGCTTTACCGATAAGGTTGTGTTGGTGACCGGTGCCAGTCGTGGCATCGGCCGTGCAATTGCCGAAACTTTCGCGGCCCGTGGCGCCAAAGTGGTCGGAACGGCAACCAGCGAGAGCGGTGCCGAGGCGATCAGCGCCTATCTGGGTGAGCAGGGTTGCGGTATGGCACTGAACGTGACCAGCCAGGAATCCATCGAAGCCGTCTTCGCCGCCATCAAGGCGCGCTTTGGCGACATCGATATCCTGATCAACAATGCGGGCATCACACGTGACAACCTGTTGATGCGGATGAAAGATGACGAGTGGAACGAGATCATCGATACCAATCTGACCTCACTTTACCGTCTGAGCAAACCGGTGTTGCGTGCCATGATGAAGAAACGTCATGGTCGCATCATCAGCATTGGCTCAGTGGTGGGAACCATGGGCAATGCCGGTCAGGTCAACTATGCTGCCGCCAAGGCCGGTCTGGTTGGTTTTACCAAATCGTTGGCGCGGGAAGTGGCATCCCGTGGTATCACAGTGAACGCGGTTGCTCCCGGTTTCATCGAAACCGACATGACCCGTGCCCTGAATGACGATCAACGTGCCGGCATCATGAGTCAGGTGCCTGCCGCCCGTTTGGGTGATCCAAAAGAAATTGCCGCAGCTGTGGTATTCTTGGCTTCTGATGAAGCAGCCTATATCACCGGCGAAACCCTGCATGTTAATGGCGGGATGTACATGGTGTAATCAATTTGTCGTAAGATCTGTTCAAATTTGCGATAGTACGCCGAAGTTTGGCACATTTCGTGGTTTGACCAGCGGCAAGCTACTTGCAAACTCACGTCAATTGAATAAACTACCCCAACCAGACGCAAATAGCGTATTTTTAAAGGAAAATTCAGGTCATGAGCAACATCGAAGAACGCGTAAAGAAAATCATCATCGAACAACTGGGTGTTAAAGAGGAAGACGTTAAGAACGCTGCCTCCTTCGTCGACGACCTGGGCGCTGACTCTTTGGATACCGTTGAACTGGTAATGGCGCTGGAAGAAGAATTCGATACCGAAATTCCTGATGAAGAAGCCGAGAAGATCACCACTGTTCAAGCGGCTATCGACTACATCACCGCTAATCAGGAATAAGTTCCTGTTCTGAAAGAAGCGGCCCAAGGGCCGCTTCTTTTGTATTTGTTCCCTTTCAAAACACCTCTCGGAGACTACCTCAGTGTCAAAACGCAGAGTCGTGGTGACCGGCTTGGGGATGCTTTCCCCGGTGGGTAACACTGCCGAATCCAGCTGGCAAGCACTGCTCAACGGGCAGAGCGGCATTTCCCTTATCGAACATTTTGATGCCAGCGAGTTTGCAACCCGCTTCGCAGGTCTGGTCAAGGATTTCGATCCCGAGCAATACGGCATCAACCGTAAAGACGCTCGCAAGATGGATCTCTTCATTCAATACGGCATCGCAGCCGGTATGCAGGCACTGGATGATTCCGGCCTGACCATCAATGAAGAGAATGCCGAACGTGTCGGCGTGGCGATTGGCTCCGGTATCGGCGGTCTGGGTCTGATTGAACAGAACCACGAAAGCCTGGTTAACGGCGGCCCGCGCAAGATCAGTCCCTTCTTCGTTCCGTCCACCATCATCAATATGGTGTCCGGTCATCTTTCCATCATGAAAGGTCTGCAAGGGCCGAACATCGCCGTGACGACCGCCTGTACCACTGGTACCCATGCCATCGGTATGGCTGGCCGGATGATCGCTTACGGTGATGCCGATGTGATGGTCGCCGGCGGTGCCGAGAAAGCCTCCACCGCGATGGGGATGGGTGGTTTTGCTGCCGCTAAGGCACTCTCCAACCGCAACGACGAGCCGCAAAAAGCGAGCCGTCCGTGGGATAAAGATCGCGATGGTTTCGTATTGGGTGACGGTGCCGGGGTACTGGTGCTGGAAGAGTACGAACACGCCAAGGCCCGTGGCGCCAAGATCTACGCCGAGCTGGTCGGTTTTGGCATGAGCGGTGACGCGTACCACATGACTGCGCCTCCTGCAGATGGCAACGGTGGCGCTCGTGCCATGAAAAATGCCATCAAAGATGCCGGCATTGCCCCCGAGCAGATTGGTTACATCAACGCGCACGGTACCTCCACCCCGCTGGGTGATGTGGCCGAGCTGCGTGGCATGAAGTCGGTGTTTGGTGAGCACGCCAAATCCCTGATGGTCAGCTCCACCAAGTCCATGACCGGTCACCTGCTGGGAGCCGCCGGTGCCATCGAGGCGATCATCACTGTGTTGGCCCTGCGTGATCAGGTGGCTCCGCCTACCATCAACCTGGACAACCCGGATGATGAGTGCGATCTGGATCTGGTGCCCCATGTTGCCAAGTCAGGCAGCTTCGAGTACGCCCTTTCCAACTCGTTTGGTTTTGGCGGCACCAATGGCTCACTGATCTTCAAACGCGTATAATTTGCCGCAGGGCAAAGACACAGGCCCGATACTGCCGGTATCGGGCCTTTTTTATCGGAGGGATCCCTTTGCTTATCAATGGCATGAAGCTTGATACCATCTCGGCCTATGATCGGGGGCTGGCTTATGGTGACGGTCATTTCACCACCATGGCGGTCAGGGATGGTCGCGTGTTGCAGTGGCCTGCCCATCTGGCACGGTTGCAGCTGGCCAATAACCGGCTGGGATTGGTTGAACCGGACTGGGACCTCTTGACCCGGGAGGTTGAAGAGATGGTGGCCGACCAGCCACAATGCGTGGCCAAGGTGATCCTGACCCGCGGCCAGGGGGGGCGGGGCTATGATGGCAGCGGATGTCAACACACAACCCGGATTGTCACTCTGGCGCCATTTCCCACTCACTATGGCCAGTGGCAACAAGCGGGGATCGAGATGGTGGTGTGCCGCCAGCGGATCGGTGATGCGCCTATGCTGGCCGGGCTTAAAACCTTGAATCGTATGGAGCAGGTATTGCTGAAAAGCGAACTTGTCAGCCGAAATGCAGTCGAAGGGATAGTGCTTAACAGTCGTGGTTTTCTGATTGAAGGGGTCAGTGCCAATCTGTTTTGGCGTCGGGGCAAGACGGTGTTTACGCCCGATCTCGCCCGCGGTGGTGTCGATGGCATCATGCGCCGCCAGGTTATGGCGATGTTGAAACAGATGAGTATTGAGTTGCGTGTGGTAGAGGCTCCGCTGGAGTCACTATGGCAGGCTGAAGAGGTGTGGCTCACCAATACCCTGATGGGGGTCGTGCCGGTCAATGGCATCGAGGATATTCACTATCCTCCAGCGGTATTGAGTCGCCGTTTACAGGAGCGTTTGGTCATTGAAGTTTAATCGGCTTTACACCCTGCTCGCGGGGGCGGCACTGACGGTAGCCGCTTCCGGGGGCTATGTACATTACAAATGGCAACAGGTAGAGACGCTCACCAACAAGGGGCCGACCCGGCTCTTTACGGTGGAGAAGGGCGCCCATGCGGCGCGTCTCATCGCCGAACTGGGGGAGGGTGAAACCAGCCCCTGGGCGGTGCGGCTCTGGCTGCGCAGCCATCCCGAACTGGTGGCCATCAAATCGGGTACCTACGAAATCAAGGAAGGGGCCCCTCTCAAGGAGACCCTCTCTCTGTTCGCATCGGGCAAGGAGTTTCACTTCAGCCTCACCTTCGTCGAAGGTTCCCGTTTCGAGGATTGGCAGAAGCAACTCTCCAGTGCCCCATACCTTGAGCGGTTGACCGTCGAGCAATCCGAAGCCGACCTGGCGCAGGAACTAGGCATCGAGAATGGCAAGCTGGAGGGGTGGTTCCTGCCGGAAACCTACGCCTATACCACCCATGCCAGCGATCTCTCGATCCTGCGTCGTGCCCATCAGGATATGGAAACTTTCCTGCAGCAAAGCTGGGAGAAACGTCAGGCCAACCTGCCTTACAAGACCCCCTACGAGGCGTTGATCATGGCCTCCATCATCGAGAAAGAGACCGGTCAGCCGGACGAGCGGGCACAGATCGCCTCGGTGTTTGTCAATCGTCTACGTCTGGGCATGAAGTTGCAAACCGATCCCACCGTCATTTACGGGGTGAAGGATCGCTACGATGGCAATATTCGCCGCAGCGATCTGACCGACAAGAATCCCTACAACACCTATGTGATCGACGGCCTGCCGCCCACGCCTATTGCCATGCCGGGCAAGGCCTCCATCGAAGCTGCGCTTAACCCCAAATCGACCGATTATCTCTACTTTGTCGCCAAGGGGGGCGGTGCCCACTATTTCTCCAAGACCCTCGATGAACACAATCGGGCGGTTCGCGAATACATATTGAAGAAACCCTAATGTCTAAATTTATTGTGATCGAAGGATTGGAAGGGGCAGGGAAGAGCTCGGCCGTTCGTTATGTGACCGACTATCTACAGCGTCACGGTATCAACCGGATCGAGTGCACCCGCGAGCCGGGTGGTACGCCGCTGGCCGAGCGGATGCGGGCCATCGTCAAGGAGGTGCACGACGAGCGCCTCACCATCGAGGCGGAATTGCTGCTGATGTATGCCTCCCGGGTACAACTGGTGGAGACCCGCATCAAACCCGCACTGGCCGACGGTGTCTGGGTGGTGGGGGATCGCCACGATCTCTCCTCCCAGGCCTATCAGGGTGGCGGCCGTGGTATCGATGCACAGCTTATCGGAGCCATCAAGCAGGCAGTGCTCGGCAACTTCAAGCCGGATCTCACCCTTTATCTCGATATCGATCCCGCCCTTGGCTTGCAGCGCGCGCGTCATCGTGGCGAGCTGGATCGCATCGAACTGGAGCAACTGAGCTTCTTCGAGCGTACCCGAACTCGTTATCTCGAACTGGCCGCCAAGGATGACTCCATTGTGGTGATCGATGCGGCGCAAACGCCGGAACAGGTCAAAACGTCCATTGAGTGTGCATTAGATCACTATCTGTCGAACGAGCCGCTATGTATCCCTGGCTGATCCCCGACTGGCATGCCCTGAGCCAGACGGCCCAGTCCGGACGTCTCGGTCACGCCTGGTTGTTGCTGGGCGATCCCTGTCTTGGCAAGGAGCAACTGGCCGAGCGGCTGGCACGTTTGCACCTTTGCCAGCAACCGGATCGCGGAGAGCCGTGCGGCCACTGCCACTCTTGCCAGCTGTTTGACAAGGGCAACCACCCGGATCTCGGCACCATAACGCGCGACAGCAAGACCATCGGGGTCGAGGCCATTCGCGAGATCTGCACCCGGCTGCAGGGCTCTGCACAGCTCGGCCGTGGCAAGGTGGTGATCATTCCTGATGCGGAGCGGATGACCGAATCGGCGGCAAATGCCCTGCTGAAAACCCTGGAAGAGCCGGCCGGCGACAGCTTGCTGTTGCTGATCGCTTCCCAGGTTTCCCGGTTGCTTCCCACTATTCTTAGTCGCTGTCACAAACATGTCTGTCAGTTGCCTGCAGAAGGGGAGACAGTACGCTGGTTGGCCGAGCAGGGTCATCAGGCCACTCTGGCTCAGGTGCGGATCTGTCAGGGGGCCCCGCTGCGGGTACTCGACTATATCGAGCAGCAACAGGACGGGACTCGCCGCGAACTGCTGGAGCAGTTTGTCGCCCTGAGTCAAAGTCCGGTCAAGGCAACGGCTTTGTGCAGCCAGCTTGGTCAGGAGACGCAGGTCAGGTTGCACTGGTTGCAGCTCTTCTTGTGCGATGCCCTGAAAACCCAGGCAGGATGTGGTCACCATCAGCTGGCGATGCCGGACTTGGCAATCTTGAGCCAGCGGTTGGCGGAGCAGCACTCCAGCGAAAAACTGCTGGAGGCAGAACAAGATCTGGTAGCCCTGAAAGCGGCATGCCAGCCGGGCCAGCTCTCCAATCCCACCATCCATCTGATGAACTGGCTCAGTCGCTGGTTATAAGTACCGACAAGCAGAAAGGTTTTATATGTTACTCGTTGATTCCCACTGTCATCTCGATCGCCTCAGCTATGGCAGCAAGCAGACCAGCATGGCTGATGTACTGGCCAAGGCCGCGAAACTGGACGTGGGATATTTTCTCTGTGTCAGTGTGACTCAGACACAGTTCCCGACCATGCTCGAGGCGATCGCCCCCTATCCCCAGGTATTTGCCTCTTGCGGGGTACACCCGCTCAATCAGGAACCCGGGGTGGATGCAGCCTTGTTGCTGACACAGGCTGCGGACGAAAGAGTGATCGCCATCGGCGAAACCGGTCTCGATTACTTTTACTCGCCCGAGAACAAGGAAGTTCAGCAAGCCTCTTTCCGCGAACATATCCGGATTGCTCGCGCGCTGAACAAGCCGCTGATCATCCATACCCGCGATGCCCAGCAAGATACCTTGCAGATCATGCGTGAAGAGGGCGCTGATCAGGTTGGCGGTGTGCTGCACTGCTTCACTGAATCCCTCGAAATGGCAGAAGCAGCAATGGCGATGGGGTTCTATATATCCATCTCCGGGATCGCCACCTTCAAAAATGCGTCTGCATTGCAAGAGGTGGTTAAGGCTCTGCCCCTCGACAGATTGCTGGTCGAAACCGACTCGCCCTATCTTGCCCCCGTACCGCATCGGGGGAGGGAGAACGAACCCGCCTTTGTGCGAGACGTTGCGCAGTTTATTGCCGATCTGCGTCAGATTCCGCTTAATGAATTGGCAGAAGCCACCAGCCGGAATTTCTTTGAACTATTCAAGCTGGCGAAAAAATAATCCCCAAGCCCCGTTGCTCGGGGCTTTTATATTTCAAATACCAAGCTGATTACCCACCTGAATATAAACACCGAGCTGCGTTATCTCTCACATCATCCTGCCAATTTTACTTTTTCGCTTCTGCTAAACTGGGTCGAATGATATTCCTATGTTTCCTTTATTCAGTGTGGTCAAAGGGTATTGAAATAAGATGTTCTAAGTATCGATAATATTCATTATCGATACTTGATGTATGGGAAGGATCCTGTAAGATCCTCTCAAACTTCATATGAATCATAGAGTTCCGTGGCATATCCATCCTTGTCCAATCCAGCTCATCAGTCACTGCAGACTGTTTTCGATGCGCAGCTAAATAGTCGGGCACGCCGCTTTTTGCGCAGTGCAAAAGCGGATTCCACCCTCAATGCCTATCAGGCGGATACCCGTATTTTTGTCTTCTGGTGTCAATTGCACGGGCTGGATCCGCTACAAACGACCCATCACGACATCATGAATTTTCTCGCTGATCAGGCCGACGGCGTATTGGCCGACTGGATATGGCTGGATAAAGAGGAGGGGAAGGGAGAACTGCGTAACGGTGAACCTCGAAAACCGGCAACCCTGGTGAGACGGCTGGCTGGGATCCGTTATGCCTTCAAGCAGAAAGGCATTCACCCCATGCCCACCGAACATCCCGAAATCAAGGAGATGATGCGCGGTATTGTCAGGTTGGGGGATAACCGTAAACGCAAAACCGGCGCCCTGACGCTGCAACCATTGACCCAGGTGCTGGATGGCATCGACACCGGTGATCTGGCTGGCTTGCGTGATCACACCCTGCTGCTCTTGATGTTCAGTGGCGCCTTGCGCCGCTCGGAAGCAGCCAGAATTGAGGTGAGCGATCTCGATTTTGTGGGGCAGGGGATCCGCCTTCGCCTCAAACCGAGCAAGCATCAGCTGCATGAAACCGAGATCGCCCTGATCCCGGGCAAGCACTACTGTCCCGTCTCGGCACTGCAAAAGTGGCTACACAAAAGTCGGATCAGCGAGGGGCCACTGTTTCGACGCATGAATCGTTGGGGGCAACTGATGGCCGAACCACTCGGCCCCCAGGGCATCAATCTGATGATCAAGCGGCGAACTGGCCAAACCATCGATGATCTCTATGTCAGTGGCCATAGCCTGCGGCGTGGATTTATCACCTCGGCGGTGACTGCCGGAAAGCCGATGAACAAGATCATTGAAGTCACTCGCCACAAGGATATGCGAACCCTGCAGGAGTACTTCGATGATGCCCATAAATTCTCCAATCATGCCCTTGATGGCTTGCTTTGACACAACTGCGTCACTTCGTTTTTTATGTTAAATGATATCTTGTTGATCTGATGATATATTTGCCGTGCAGCCAACAGCCCAAAGGGGAAGGGCATCTTCCAATGGATAATGGCATGTGATGAGAGATAACAAACTCAGAAACGTAATATCGCAAGGACATATGAGTCAAGAAATGACAGTGCGTGAAGAGCAAGAAGCAGCCCCCCAAAACAATGCCGAGCGGCAGCGCCAACATGTAAAACGCAAGCAGGAGACCCATACCCGGCTGCAATGCTGGATCAGCAATCGCCACGCCGTACGATTGGCCGCACTGGGTCTTCATCTCGAAGACAGTCAGGCATCACTCATCGAGCAGGCGATCGATCTGCTCTACCAACATGAGCTGGGTAGAGAACCTCCGTTTGAAAACAGAGTCGCCACACTGGTCGAAGAGACCGTTGAATAGATACAAGAGTGAAGTAACAGCGATACGTGAAGGGATAAAAAAAGCCAGGTACGAATTCCTTGTACCTGGCATAGGGGAATTGGCTCCTTGCAGAGCCGTGCGCTAACTGGTGTTCGGATTGCCTTAAGCTTAGACAAGGCTCAAGGCTTTTCAAGATCCGAAGAAAAGTTCAACCAGAGTGTGGGTATTTCAGACTCGTTCAAGTGCCTATGCACCGAAAGGCCCACTACGCATTGAACAGATTGTTGTCACGCACCAGCTCGCGGGGGAGGGCATTCTTGACCCGACTACCCACCCATTTCCCCATGCCCAGGGTATGCCCCTGATAGCGGACGATCACCTCGCCAGTACCAGCATCCTGTTCTGGCCAGACATCCCGCCCCATCATGAATTCCCGCGCATTGGCGCTATCAAGCTCAACCACGCCCTTGCTCGCTTTATCGCCATAGGCCAGTGCCCACTCATGAGTGAGGCGATAACCTTTCTTGAAGGTTTCGGCCAACTTGATGCCGATGCGATCGAAGCGCAGCTTGCCCTGCACCTGATCAAACAGCTGGGGGAAGAGCCAGATCTCGTCATTGCGGCCAAACAGCTGACCCTGCGATGCCACCCCGAAGTTGGCTTCAATCTCGCGCAATATGGGTTCCGCCTCTTTGGCAGGAAGCGGCGCAAAGGGGAATTTACCCAGCTTGCCCGGCTTGAACATGGTGTTGGGTACCGAGTGATGCTTGCGCAATCTGGCGACGAAAAAGCCCTCACTGTCGAAGATCTGGGGCCAAACGTGTAGGTATCCTTCAGGAGTGCAGGCTTGCTCTGCATGGGGAAACAGGTCGGCCAGCGAGTCAAAACTCAAGGCATCGTCAAACTTGTCCAGCAGGGATTGGCAGACCGCCTGATTCTCCTGCTCACTCAAGGTGCAGGTGGAGTAGACCAGCACCCCCCCCGGTTTCAAGGCATGGAAGGCGCTCTCCAGCAGCCCTTGTTGCACCGTCGCAATCTCGTCGATGCTCTCGATGCTCCAGTTGCGCAATGCATCTTCATCCTTACGCACCGTACCTTCACCGGAGCAGGGGGCATCGAGCAGGATGGCATCGAAGGTCTCCGGCAACCACTGGCCAAATACCTTGGCATCAAAATGGGTCATCCCCACATTGGTCACGCCGCAGCGCTGGATATTGGCGCTAAGCACTTTCAACCGGCTGCTGGAAAACTCGTTGGCAACCAGCATCCCCTGATTGTTCATCAGGGCGGCTATCTGGGTGGTCTTGGATCCGGGGGCCGCCGCCGCATCCAGCAACATGCCATCCGCCTTGATCTTGTCGCTGGCAAAGAGTGCCGTCACCGGCAGCATGGAGCTCGCTTCCTGAATGTAGAAGAGCCCGCTCAAGTGCTCGGCGGTGTTGCCAAGTGGGACGGTTTCATCGCTGCGGCTCAGCCAGAAGCCGGTATCACACCAGGGGACAGGGTCAAGCTGCCAACCCAGTGGCTCCATCAGGGCGACGAAATCTGAGACGGCGATCTTCAAGGTATTGACCCGAATGCTGCGGCGCAGCGGACGTCGACAACTGGCCACAAAGTCATCCATCGAGAGATGGGCCGGCATGATGGCCGCAATGTGGCGTAAAAAGTAATCGGGAAGGAAGGTGTTGTCGTGCACTGTGCCGTCTCGTTGACCGAAAAAGAGAGGCGATATCCTACCACAAGGCTAAGAATATTCTGAATCTGAACCCTATCAACAGGCACCGGAATATAAAAAAGCCCGGCACTGTGCCGGGCTTGGATGAGATACAAAGGGAAGAGATCAGGGCTGGATACGTGGACTCCACTCCAGCCACTCTTTCTCGGCCTTGCCGTAGAGCGGATAGCTGTGGCCCGCCTTGACGGTTGGCCCCATCTCTTTCTCCGGCGTATTGAAGGCGATGCCGCCAGCCAGCAGGCTCTGCACCGTCTCCACTTCGATGGTGCCGCCAGTCAACCCGATATCCGCCTTGACCCCGGAGACATTCCAGAAACGGGAGTTTGCCCGCACCAGATGGGCATACTCCTGATCGACGTTAACGTCGATCACCACCTCGCTACCATCCCGAGCCAGCCCCACCTTGGTGACACTGCCCACCACCATCTTGCGAAACAGCAGCGGGCTGCCGACGCTCAGGCCATGGACTGAGGGGCTCTTGAGGGTCAGGGCCAGACCCACCGGGCCGACCTGACTCAAGGGGAAGCGATCTTTGCCAGCGCCTTTACCGGGTTGTGCCTCTACAAACGCCCCCTTGATCAGGGTGTCGAGGTGCGCAACCCCGCCTAATCCCAGCTTGGCCTGCACCAGAGTAAAGCGGGCGCCGGACTGCAGGAAACGCTCGGCATAGTGACCATCGAGCTCAGCCTTGAAGATCACCTGACCCAGAGACGGCTCCAGCTCGATCTCTTCAATTTTGCCGATATCGACCCCACGATAGCGGATCGGACTGCCAATCCCGAGTCCCGGATTGCTCTCTGCCACCAGTGACAACTGGCGCACCTTGGCCTTGGCTTGCTCCCTGGAATCGAACAGCTGATGACTGCTGCGACCATTGGCCAGCCGATCGAACTCGATGGCACCGCGCAGCAGGGTACCGAGGTTGCCCACCTTGACCTGCACCCCATCGACCCGCACCTTGGTGTCGATGGCCGGTTTTTTCCAGAACTGGGGTTGCTGGGTGAGGAGGGGAGCATAGACCCCATCAATTTCGAGTTCGATCTCGACCCCCTCTTTGGCGGCGCGTAGCTGTTTGACCTTGCCCGCTTCCAGTCCCAGATAGAGCACAGGCGAGCCAATGCCAATGCCATCGGCCTGATCTGCCTTGAGCAACCAGCGTTGGGGCTTGGCATCACGGGTACCGAGCAGTGCCAGCTCCTGACTGGGGTAGAGACGGTTAATCCGCTCGCCACTGCTGGCTTGTACCAGCTTGATCCCGCCTCCCAACCAGGCACTGGCAGGACTGGTTTCTACTTTGATGCCGCTCAGATCGGCATCGATCTGCAGCGGGGCAGCGCGATAGAAGCGGGCACGGTTGAGCAGGTGACCATAGTTCGGCGCCATCACCAGCTCGACGCTGGCATTGCCGCGCGCATCCAGGGTGAGCTGGCTGATACGGCCCACCTGCAATCCCTTGTACCAGACAGGTGCATCCTGATCGAGCCCCGCCAGATCGTCAGCCTGCAGCGTCACCTTGGTGCCGCTCTGGGGCGCGCGATCGGTCAGGGTCATCTTCTGTACCGGTTTGCCCGCCACATACTCGAGGCGAATGGCCGGGCCGGAGAGCAGGCGATCTGCATGCTGCACACCGGTCGCGGAGAGGGAGACGCTCTCCCACACCAGTTGACTCTTGTCGGTAATGCGGTAAGCCTGCTCCGGGTTGATCAGCGCTGTGACCATACGGCCTTTGTCGGTGAGGCGAATGGGGTCGATACGACCAATCTCGATCCCTTCATAGAGGATGGGCATCCCCTCCTTGACCGGAAGATCGCCAGCCGCAATGTCGATACGCGCACCGCGTGCCGCTTCCGCCAGCCCTTTATAGAGGACGAAAGTCTGTCCCTTCTCCGGCTCCGGTGAATCTTTGGGCGAGTCAAAGGCAATGCCGCCGCTCAGAATGGAAGTGAGGCTGCCAGCTTCCACGATCACCCCGGCCAGACTGAAGGAGCCCTTGATGCCGCTGATGTTCCAGAAGCGGGTATCGGCTTTGACCAGATGTTCAAAACGCGGCTCGATCACCAGATCCAGAATGACGTTCTGGTTGTCTTGACCCAGGCGGGTATTGATGACGCTGCCCACCTCGATACCGCGGAAATAGAGCTTGGCGCCAATCCCCACCGAACCCAGCGAATCGGCGGTCAGGTGCAGCATGCGCCCCTGAGCCTGATAGCCGGGAGGAGGGCCCTCCAGGGCATCGAAGGTCTCCTCCAGCGGATTGCTTTCACGCCCCGGTTGCAGGTTGATGTAGTTGCCGGAGACCAGGGTATCGAGGCCAGAGATCTCGGTGAGCGACGCCTTGGGGCTCACCAGCCAGAAGTCGGATCCCTTGCGGATCAGCGGTCTGGCACGGCTGTCAATCTTGGCCATCACCGCAATCTTGCGGCCATCTTCAGCCAGCTCCAGCTCTTGCACCACGCCGATGGCCACCCCCTGATAACGAACCTGGGTTTTACCCGGCAAGATGCCGTTGCCCTGGGCGAAGTTGATCTGGATAAGCTGGCCACGGCTCAATACCTGCTGATAGAGAAAGCCACCCGCCAGCAGCAGGGCTATCAGGGGTAACAGCCAGACCGGCGATAACCAGCGGCGCTTTTCGATGACGGGTTCAGCCCCGATCATAGTGACTCCTTATTGGCTGGATTAAACAGCACATCAGACAAAAACAGAGAAATCATCAACGGGCCGCCTTGTCCCACAGTAAACGGGTATCGAGCATGCGGGCCGACATCATGGTCAGCACCACCACACCGGCAAAGGCGGTGGCACCGGGGCCTGCGCGGACACTCAGCAGCACACCCCGATCGACCAGTGCCACCATCAGCGAAATCACGAACAAGTCCAGCATCGACCAGCGACCGATAAAATCGATCACCCGATACATCACCAGCTGGCGCTTGCGCCGCACTGGCTTGGCCCGCTGCAACTGCCAGCAGATCCAACCCAGCCCCAATATTTTGCCCACAGGCACCAGTATGCTGGCGGTGAGAACTATGGTGGCAATCCCGCTCATTTTGCTGCGATAGAGCATCATGATACCGCTGAAGATGGTATCTGACTGCAGTAACCCCTTGTTATAGAAATGGGTTATGGGCAACAGATTGGCAGGCAATAACATGAAGGTGGCGAGCGCCAGCAAGCCCCACGACCAGGCGAGGGAACGGGGAATGCGCACCTGTAATTTGCTGCTGCAACGGGGGCAGACTGCCCCGGCTTGATAACGCACCAGCAGACCGCAGGTATGGCAGCGGCAGAGCCCCATCTCACGGGCGCTGGTCATGTTCCGGCTCCTTTAACGGGATCCGCGCCCAGTAGGGGGCGGGGTCAAACAGGATCAGCAGGGTCATGTTGAGCAGCATCAAAATACCGAGGCTGAGCAAGCCGCCACCGAGGCGCACATCGGCGATGTCGATCAGTTTGAACAGGGCAACCAGCAGGCTGACGATATAGACCTCCAGCATGGCCCAGTGGCGAAACACCTCGACCAGCTTCAAGGTGACGGGAAGAATGTGCCAACGTTTGGCCAGACCCGAAGCCAGCACAAAGATCCCCCCCAATAATCCCACCGGCGCCAACACGGCGCACCAGAGCACCAGGCTGGCTACCCACCATTCACCTTCTCCAAACAGCACCAGGATACCGCGCAGCAGGTCGGCATCGGTGTTGACCCCAGCCAGCCGCAGATAGATCAGCGGCTCAAAAAATGCGGAGGGGAGCAGCAGAAATCCGGTGATGGTCAGGGCCATCAACTGGGAGGGACGAAAGGCATAACGGCCATAGAGATGCTGGTGACAGCGAGGGCAGTGGGCATGGCTACGCAGCGGCAGTGCTTTGCGCTGGATCAGCAAGTCGCACGCCGGACAGACAATCACGGAACCGGGCTCCATCATACAATTCAACCTGTTGAAGGAATTGGTGAAATTTACCCTAAAACCGGTTTCCTGTCTTGCCTGCGGCCGGAATGTTACGAAAGTATAATTGACGTTAACGTAAACGTGATATTAGATAGCCAGACTAGACAGGTGAAAGGAGTCATGATGTCCAGTTTGCCCCCCTCGGCAGGCCTGCGCTTTCGCACCGCCCTTGCCAATGAACATCCCCTGCAGATCGTCGGCACCATCAATGCCTATATGGCGCTGATGGCCGAATGCAGCGGCTTTCAAGCTCTTTATCTCTCCGGCGCCGGAGTAGCCAATGCCTCCTATGGCTTGCCGGATCTCGGCATGACCTCCCTCAACGACGTGCTGATCGATGCCGAGCGGATCACCGCCGCAACCCGTGTGCCGCTACTGGTCGATATCGATACCGGCTGGGGCGGGGCATTCAATATCGCCCGCACCATTCGTGCGTTCGAGCGGGCCGGGGTTGCCGCCGTCCATATGGAAGATCAGGTGGCTCAGAAGCGTTGTGGTCATCGCCCCAACAAGGCGGTGGTCACGCTTGAGGAGATGTGCGATCGCATCAAGGCAGCAGTGGATGCCCGCGAGAATAGCGAGTTCGTCATCATGGCCCGCACCGATGCACTGGCGGTGGAGGGGATGGAGTCGGCTCTTGAGCGCACCGCTGCCTATGTTGCCGCCGGTGCCGACATGATCTTCGCCGAGGCGGTGACCGAGCTTGCCCAGTACGACCAGTTCAAGCAGGCGGCCAAAGTGCCGATCCTCGCCAATATGACCGAGTTCGGCAAAACCGAGCTGTTTGACAAGGAGCTGCTCGCCGCCCACGGTGTCGACATGGTGCTCTATCCATTGAGTGCCAACCGCGCCGCCAATCAGGCCGCCCTCAACGTCTATCACCATATTCGCCAGGATGGCCATCAACGGGCCGTCGTGGAGACCATGCAGACCCGGGAGTCGCTCTACGACTTTCTCGGATATCACCACTACGAGCAGACACTGGATCGTCTGTTTTCAGCCAAGGAATAGGAGGCAGCTTATGGGACAACAGAAACCGTTGGGCGGGGCTGGTCTGCGCGGCCAAAGCGCAGGAGAGACCAGTATCTGCACCGTGGGCAAGAGTGGCACCGGTCTTACCTATCGCGGTTACGACATCAAGGAGCTGGCCGATAGCGCCCAGTTCGAGGAGGTTGCCTATCTGCTGCTGAAGGGAGAGTTGCCGAGTAACCAGCAACTGGCCGACTACAAACGCGAGCTGCGCCGCTTGCGCATGTTGCCAGCGGCGCTGCTGGAGGTGCTGGAGCGCATTCCCGCCGATGCTCACCCCATGGATGTGCTGCGCACCGGCTGCTCCATGCTCGGCGATCTGGAGCCAGAAGATGGTTTCGAGCATGAACACGAAGTGGCGGATCGGCTGCTGGCCGCCTTTCCGGGCATTCTGATCTACTGGTACAAGTTCAGTCACGAGGGCGTTCGCATCGCCCTCGACAGCGACGAGGAGTGTATCGGCGGCCACTTTCTGGCGCTGCTGCACCAGAAGGCGCCAAGCGAGCTGGAGAGGCGGGTGATGCATGTCTCCCTCATCCTCTACGCTGAGCATGAGTTCAACGCCTCCACCTTTGCGGCGCGAGTCTGCGCCTCGACCCTTTCGGACATGTTCTCCTGCATCACCGCCGCCATCGGCACCCTGCGCGGCCCGCTGCACGGCGGCGCCAACGAGGCAGCCATGGCGATGATTGAAGATTGGCAAGACGAGACGCAGGCAAGGCGCGAACTGCTGGCCAAGCTGGCGGCCAAGGAGAAGATCATGGGCTTTGGCCACGCCATCTACCGCACCTCGGATCCGCGCAACGTCATCATCAAGGAGTGGTCGGGCAAGCTCGCCGAGGCGGTGGGTGATGATCGCCTCTATCGCGTCTCCTGTGAGGCGGAGAAGGTGATGTGGGAGGAGAAAGAGCTCTTTCCCAACGCCGACTTCTTCCACGCCAGCGCCTATCACTACATGGGGATCCCGACCAAGCTGTTCACCCCCATCTTCGTCTGCTCACGGGTCACCGGCTGGTGCGCCCACGTGATGGAGCAGCGCGAGCACAACCGGATCATCCGCCCGAGCGCCGATTATGTCGGCCCGGCCCCCCGTCACTTTGTCTCTCTACAACAACGATAAGGAAGTCACGATGTCCGCCAACGTCGACGTCAACCACAGACCAGACCCCGATCAGGTGCTGGTCGATATTGCCGATTATGTCTGCAACCACCCCATTACCAGCAAGGCGGCCCTCGACACCGCCCGCTACTGCCTGATGGATACGCTCGGCTGTGGCCTCTTGGCCCTGCGCTTCCCCGAGTGCACCAAGCACCTTGGCCCCATAGTCCCCGGCACCCTCGTACCCCATGGCGCCCGGGTGCCCGGAACCCAACTCTGCCTCGATCCGGTCAAGGCCGCCTGGGACATCGGCGCCATCATCCGCTGGCTCGATTACAACGACACCTGGCTAGCCGCCGAGTGGGGTCACCCCTCCGATAATCTGGGCGGTATTCTGGCCACTGCCGACTGGCTCTCCCGTACTCGCGTGGCCGAGGGCAAGGTGCCGCTCACCATGAGCGATGTGCTGGTGGCCATGGTCAAAGCCCACGAAATTCAGGGGGTGCTGGCGCTGGAGAACTCCTTCAATCGGGTCGGTCTCGATCACGTGGTACTGGTCAAGGTTGCCAGCACCGCCGTGGTGACTCATATGCTGGGGGGCACCCGCGATCAGGTGATCGATGCGGTCTCCCAGGCCTGGGTCGATGGCCAGAGCCTGCGGACCTACCGTCATGCCCCCAATGCAGGGTCGCGCAAGAGCTGGGCGGCGGGGGATGCCACCTCTCGCGCAGTGCGCCTCGCCCTTATCACCATGAGCGGCGAGATGGGCTATCCCGGCGTACTGAGCGCGCCCAAATGGGGTTTTTACGATGTGCTGTTCAAGGGCAACCAGTTCGCCCTGCATCAGGGGTACGGCTGCTATGTGATGGAGAACGTGCTGTTCAAGATCTCCTATCCCGCCGAGTTCCACGCCCAGACCGCGGTGGAGTGCGCCATGAAGCTGCATAGTCAGGTGAAGGGGCGGCTCGACGAGATAGACCGTATCGAACTCACCACCCATGAGTCGGCCATTCGCATCATCAGCAAGGTCGGCGCCCTCAACAACCCGGCCGATCGGGATCACTGCCTGCAGTACATGGTGGCGGTGCCGCTCATCTTTGGTCGCCTGATCGCCGAGGATTACGAGGACGATGTCGCCGCCGATCCCCGCATCGACACGCTGCGCGGCAAGATGGTGGTGCAGGAGGATAAACGCTACAGCCGCGAATATCTGGAGGCAGACAAGCGCTCCATCGCCAACGCCATCCAGATCTTCTTCAAGGACGGCACTCACACCGCCAAGGTGGAGGTGGAGTATCCGGTCGGCCATCGCCGTCGCCGGGAGGAGGGGATCCCGCTGCTGGTGGAGAAATTCCAGCACAATCTGGCTACCCGCTTCCCGGCCAAACGGGTCAGCGACATCCTTGCTCTCTGTCAGGATGGGCCGCGGCTTGCTGCCACCCCGGTACACGCCTTTATGGATCTGTTGGTGATCTGACCGATATCTACAGGCAAACAGCGATAAAGGAAAAGCGGGCTCATCGGCCCGCTTTGTTATTCTGGCGGCTTATCCCTCGATAAGCCTTACCCCAGCGCACTGCTGTCGCCGTTAAAGAGCGCCGTCATGATGGCCGTCTCGCGACTGGCGATGGTTTCGAGAAATTCGTTGGCACGCCCCATCTGATGACACACCTGATAGCCGCGCTCGACAAAGGAGAAAAGCTCGCCCAGCCCCGCCAGATGGGCGGGACCTGACACCAGCTTGAGGGTCGCCCCCAGCAGCGGCTTTCTCGCCAGCCTGTCCAGCGTCATGCCAAGCTCGCTCACCAGCGCAATCTGATGTTCCCGGCGCGCCTGCTCGCCTACGGCACGATAGGCGATGGTGTAATGGTCCGGCGTGATGGGATCAATACCATCAATGCGCCGCAGCGCCACCACCATCAGGTAGTCCAGCTCTTCGGAGAGGGCGTCGAGCTCGATCGCTTGTGCCAGCACCTTGAGGCCGGACTCCGGCAACAGCCGCTCGGCTGTCGGCATCACCCGCATCACGTCCGCATCGCGGCGGGCGCAATCCCCGGGGCCATAGAGATCGGTCAGGAAGAACTCGGCGGCAGGGCCGTAGCGGTCACTCTCCAGCAGATCACGATGGGTTCGCCCCAACCGGTCGGCCTGCCACTGGCGTAGCCGATCCCGATCCTGCTGATCCTCCGGGTGAGCACGCATCTGCTCGCGCAAGGCTGCAACCCGCTTGAGCTGGCGGTAGAGCCGACCCAGGGTGCTATCGTCGTCGTGGGCATGTTCTTGATGCGTCATCTACTGCTCTCTGGCCTTGGGCCCATTGATGGGGATTCGGTGATACGAAGATACAAGTGAATGAAAAACAAGCAGCTTTTGCTCGCCGTTCCGTGACAAGTGTAGCGCGCACGGGGGAGGGAATAAATGCCATGCCCCGCTGATAGCCTTCATCCCTCTCGACTCTGTTAAGTGAGTCCCATTTATGTGAACCATCCTTTCATTTGTTGTGAACATGTGTTTAATATCAATAACTAACTTATGACTCAGAGTAACGACCATGTTCTTCAACTCGCTCGCTGGCAGCAGCGCACTCTCTACCATCCAGATCAGCCGTCAGCATCCGCTGGGATTGGCCGCCGCCCGGATCGCGGCCGAAGCCATCGCTGCGGACATGAGCGAGAGCTATCAACTCGATTGCGAATGGGCAGATGAAGAGGAGACCGAGCTTCGTTTTCGCGGCTCAGGGGTACATGGCACTCTCACCCTGGACGAAGATACCCTGGAACTGGAAGTGCATCTTGGTTTGATGCTGTTACCGGTACGCAGCGTACTGGAGCAAGAGATCCTCGATTATGTCGACAATCGCTTACCTTGCCCCAAACATGTTTGAAACTCTTCGTTGCACTGTCTTTAAATAAACCAGCTGTAAACGATGGCTGTTTGAAATAAGTTTGCAAGCCATATGGTTTGTCATATTTATTATCCAGCGAGGTCTAGATTCTATTTTGTAAGTAATCTTTCATCTTTATTTCATATTTCGAGTCGGCACTCATTAATGTCATTCTGATTGCATCAAGTCTTCATCCGGATATGAGGGAAGGAGCAATTTGCCGCCTCGGTAAATTCGTTTTGTAGGGAAACAACCATGCCACTGAGTGAATTTATCTCCTGCGTCGATACCGCCTGGTTACGCATGGACAGACCCAACAACCTGATGCAGATCATCGGTGTCCTGATGTTTGAAGGAGAGCTTGATGAAACGCGTCTGCGGGCCGGATTGCGCCATACCATTTCGGTGCAACCCCGTTTCCACCAGCGGGCCGTGCTGGAGGGGGGCTCCTACTACTGGCGCCATGATCCCGATTTCGATCTCGATCAGCACCTCAAGCGAGTGATCCTGCCGGGTGAAGCGGGCAAGCTGGAGCTGGAGAAGCTGGTGGCCGATCTCGCCTCGACGCCGCTCAACCACCAGCGCCCCCTGTGGGATATGCACCTGACCGACACTTCGCTGGGTGGGCAAGCGCTGGTGGTGCGCATTCACCACGCCATGGGCGATGGCTTCTCGCTGGTGCGAGCCATGCTGACCATGATGGATAACACACCGGAAGGGGCGCCGCGACCACCGTCACCGGAGCCACTGGATGACAGCGATGACGAGGATGAGGAGGATTGCCACCAGGGCAGCCGGCTGGTGCGGGCCGGTCTCAAGCTGACCGGTAGCCTCTGGTCCAAATATGTCGAAGTGGTCACCCATCCCACCAAGGCGGTGGATTACCTCAAGACCGGGCGGGATGTGGCGAGCGAGCTGTGCAATATCGCCACCCTCGGTGATGATTCACCCTGCCGCCTGCGTGGCAAGACCACCAGCACCAAGCGGGTGGCCTGGTCGGAGCAAATTGATCTGCCGGATATCAAGGCAGTGGGCAAGGTACTGGGCTGCTCGGTCAACGATCTGCTGATCGCCGCCACCGCAGGGGCGTTTCGCCACTACCTGCAGGAGAAGGGGGATGATGCCAACAAGGTCAAGATCCGCGCCCTGGTGCCAGTCAATATGCGTGCACCGGACGATGAGGGGGCACTTGGCAACCGCTTCGGGCTGGTGGCCCTGGACTTGCCACTGGATGTTGAACACCCGTTGCAGCGGCTCTATACCGTGCGTGACCGAATGCAGGAGCTGCGCACCTCGCTACAACCCGTGGTAGTGCTCAACTTGTTACATGCCCTTGGCATGGCCCCCAATGCGGTGCAGCAGCAGGCCGTCGAGCTGCTCACGGCCAAGGCCAGCGCGGTGATCACCAATGTGCCCGGCCCGCAGCAGACCCTCTATCTGGCTGGAGCAAAATTGCGTCAGCCGCTGTTCTGGGTGCCGCAATCGGGGGATATCGGCGTCGGCGTCTCCATCCTCTCTTACGATCACAAGGTGCAGCTGGGCCTTATCACCGACAAGAAGCTGGTACCGGATCCGGATCGGGTGGTCGAGCGGTTTGCGGTGGAGTTCGAGCAACTGCTGTTGCTGGTTCTGATGGAGCCGGAGCTGTTGTTTGACCCGAACGGCCTTGATGCGCTGCTGGGTTGAGTGTGCACTTGAGCGACCGGTGACGGCGTAGCCAACCGGTCAGCATCCATCATAAAAGAGGCCAACCCGCGGGTTGGCCTTTTGTTTTTCTTAGCGGTAGGAATGGCGGTTAATCCTCCAGCTCCTCGCGCGCCGCCTCTACATCAAGGCGCTCCATGGCATCCATCGGTTCGCACTCGGCCGCTTCGGCATAGAGGGCTTCGGCCGCTTTCAGACGGCTCTTGCCGTGCAGCATCACCTGTGCGTTGGCGTACTCCATGCGGGCGATAGCCGATTCGGGGATCAGCGCCAGCGCCTCCTTGAAGTGACGCTCGGACTCCTCCTTCTTGGCGCCATAGGTAAGGCCGCCGATCATGGCCCCCAACTTGTCGACGATCTCCGCGTGCCAGGCGCCAAAGGCAATATGGGCCTCGGCGTGATCTGGCGCCAGCTCCAGCGCCTTCTCAAGGCTTGCCTTGATCTTGTCGCCAATTCCTTGCGAGAGAGCCTTGGAGATGGAGATGACCTGACTGTAGCGCCCGAGTGCCAGCGCGTGGAAGTACCAAGCGTTGGCGTTCCTGGGCTGACGCTTTTGCAGCTTCTCGGCATGGCTGGCCGCCCGCTCGAAGGCGGCGCGCTTGGCATATTTGTCCTCCAGCAGATAGCTGGCGTGGATCACCAGCGCTTTGTTCGCCACATTGAGGCCCGCCTCACCGGCCGCTTCGCCAAGGGCGACGGCCCGGGCAAAATCCCCGGCATGATAGGCCCGCCAGGCATCCTGTACCTGTTCATCTTCAGGCCAGGGTTCGGCATCCCCCTGATGGAGACGATCCCAGTTGTCCGCCAGCTTCTGGCCAGCATAGTCATAGGCCGCATCCGCGTAGGGGAAGGGGACAAATTCGAGTTGTGAAGTGGTCATGCTTGTTCTCCCTGTAGCATGTGAAT
>NZ_JBFODV010000036.1:0-6289 GCF_040908495.1 Aeromonas sp. R1-1
GATCACCATGGCGCAACGGCTGTCGGCGGTGGTGATGCGACCTTCGCCACCCAGTACCGCGGCGTTGTTGGCCTCTTTGTCCACCTTGAAGCCGAACAGAGCTAGGCGGTTCAGCACCATCTCGCGCACCATGGCGGCGTTCTCACCGATACCGCCGGTGAAGACCACGGCGTCCAGACGACCGTCCATCGCAGCGGCATAGGCGCCGACATACTTGGCCACACGGTAGGTGAAGACATCCAGCGCGCGCTTGGCACCGGCGTCGGTGGCGTAGTTGGTGGTGACGTAGCGGCAGTCGCTGCTCGCTTCGGTCATCCCCAACAGACCGGACTCACGGGTCAGGGTGTGGTTGATCTGCTCCACGCTGTAACCAAGCTGGTCGTGCATGAAGAAGACCACGGCCGGATCGATATCACCGGAGCGGGTACCCATCGCCAGACCTTCCAGCGGAGTCAGCCCCATGGAGGTGTCAACGGATTCGCCGTTCTTGATGGCACAGACAGAGGCACCGTTACCCAGGTGGCAGTTGATGATGTTCAGTTCATTCAACGGCTTGCCCAGCTCTTTCGCGGCTTCTTCCGCGATGTAGCGGTGAGAAGTACCGTGAGCACCGTAACGACGGATGCCGTGTTCGCGGTAGAGCTTGTGCGGCAGCGCATAGAGGTAGGCCTCTTGCGGCAGGGTCTGGTGGAAAGCGGTGTCGAAGACGGCCACGTTCTTCTCGGACAGCTGCGGGAACACTTTCAGCGCGGCGCGAATACCGATGAGGTGGGCCGGGTTGTGCAGCGGGGCGAACGGAATGGCGGCTTCGATACCGGCGATCACGCCGTCATCAATGCGCACGGAGCGGGAGAACTGCTCGCCACCGTGTACGATTCGGTGACCGATGGCCACCAGTTGCTCGGCAAGAGTCGGATCCTGCGGCAGGATGTGACCCACGATATG
The DNA here is from genome assembly GCF_040908495.1 of Aeromonas sp. R1-1. Classification (NCBI taxonomy): domain Bacteria; kingdom Pseudomonadati; phylum Pseudomonadota; class Gammaproteobacteria; order Aeromonadales; family Aeromonadaceae; genus Aeromonas; species Aeromonas sp. R1-1. The sequence continues at coordinate 946 of NZ_JBFODV010000036.1, forward strand.
GTCGAGGGCCTCCTGGTGAGCGGCACCCGCTCCCAGCATGGCTTCGCCCTTGACCCCGTGGAGTTTCCATTTGATACGTGCATCATCCAGATTGAAGCATTCGGCCAGGCCGGACAGCATGTCCTCACCTGTTTCGGCGTCCATTACGGCAAATTTCAGGGAAGAGCTACCGCAGTTAAGGATCAATACCAACTTGCTCATTTTCTACATCTTCCTGTGCTTCGGCTTTATGCCGACAGTGTCGTGTCATCCAAAAGAGGATGGGATTCCCCTGCCGGGGGCTTATGGTCGCAGGAGGGTGCGTCCAATTTTTCAATTCTTGCTCTTGAAAGAGTCATCGCAACCTGTGGTGCGTATCACTGGTTTCAATTCTTGCTCTTGAAAGAGTGATCGCAACTTGTGGTGCATATCACTGGTTTCAATGCTTGCGAGTCTCAACGCATCAGCTGCGCAGGGCTCGCCTCAATGGGAATGCTCAGGCGATAGCCAGCAGATCCTTGTGTACCTTGACCACCAGCTTCTTCACCTTGGCGGGCAGGTTGAAGGTACAGAGCGGGCGATGCAGCTCGCCCGGCCAGAAGATGGCGAAATCGCCAGGTTGCAGCGCCAGATAGCTGGTCTGCTCGTCATCGACAAACCAGAGGTCGGGATGGGGATGGTCGGCGCCGTCGCTCACGTAGTCGTGGGGGCCCACACCTATCCACTCTTCACCGCGCAGCAGCAACTGGATATCGAGATACTGTTCATGGAATTCGCCACGGCGATCCGCGGCTGGCTCGGTCAGATCCTCGCTCACCAGACAGAACAGGTTGAGGCCATCGATCTCGGTCTTGCCGAGCGGAGCGTCACCCCAGTGCGCCACGCTCTTCACCACCTCCGCCATAATGCGGGCCAGCGGGGCGGGCAGCGGCGTCCGCTGCAGGGTGTTCAGGCTACCGGTGATCATGGCGTCTGTTTCCTGTTAGGTATATCTGGGCGGCATCTTTGCCAGCCAATGAAAAAGGACCTGTGACAGGTCCTTCAATAATGCCGTCTGCAATCCGTGCAAACCGGTTTAGAGCTTTTGCTCATGTTCAGCTATATAGGCACTGTTACACACTCGTCAGCACCTTGCCAAGAGACATAATCCCATTTTTATAGTGATCGTACCAGCTGAAACCATATTATTCACCACCCTTTCCCCCTCGACTTTGACCAGACGCAAAAACGGGCGCATCAGCGCCCGTTTTTTTCGCAAAACCGTTTAACAACCGGTTTCATTCAAGCCTTTTGGGCGTTTTCCACCGGTTTGGCGTACATGGCTCGCCAGATCGCCTTGTGCTCTTCCGGCACCTCTGACTGACGAGTCAGGAAGGCCGCCTGTTCGATGGTATTGGCCTTGCCGGAGACATCGGCCGCCAGATAGTTGCTGGGGAAGAGGTGGTAGCTGCTCCAGATCGCCTTGTCGATCAGCGCGGCCAGTTCGTCCGGATCGCTGAAGCCCTCGGTAATGGGGGCGCCGAAGGAGACGTGTACCCGCCCCTTCATGCCGACGATACCGGCGACGATACTCTCGATATCCTCGAACTCGCCCTTTTCGTAGCTGCCGTTGACCGACTTCTCGTAGAGCTCGCGCGCCTTCGCCTTGTCGGTGGGGTCCAGCTCGTAGCTGATGCTGACCGGCACGATATTGAGGCTGCGCATGTAGTCGACGAAGTCGATCTTCTGCTTCTTGCCGTCGACGTAGAACATCTTGAGGATGGCTGGATCTGTCTTGTCATCGCCATTCTTGGCGCGCCCTTCCTTCTGGGCGATCCAGATGGAGTGACCTTCGTGGACCGAGTTGCCAATATAGGCAGACAGCTCGCCGAGCGCCTTCATCATCTCCCGCGGCCCCTTGGCGGAGCGTTTGACGATAAAGCTCTTGTTGAGCTTCATCAGCTCGGTGGCGCAGGGTTTGCGCAGCAGGTTGTCGCCGATGGCGATGCGCACGGTATCGAAACCGTGGGTGTGCAGCCCCCAGTTGACGAACGCCGGGTCCATGGCGATGTCTCTGTGGTTGGAGACAAACAGATAGCCCTGCTCTTTCTTAAGATGCTCGATCCCGGAGAAGGTCACCCCCTTGGTGGAGGTGGCGATCATGCGGGACATGTACCGGGTGACCCCCATCTGGACCTGATGCACAGTGGTCACTTTTGACCATTTGCGGCGCAGGAACAGGCGGATCATCGGGCGGATGGCCCAACCCAGCCAGCTCATCAGGGAACCGAAACGATACTTGGCGATGGCGCCGATAAATTCATCATCCTGGATCAGCCGTTCGATGGCTGCCGGCACTTCTTCATCGCGGTAGGGGCGAATATCCGCGAATCTATCTACTTCAGTCACAATGTCAGCCTTGCATGCTAGGAAACCGCAGCCAACCCGCGTTGGCCGGGGAAAATTCAGGGCGCAATTTTACACGCTTTTATGGCAAGGGGTATGAGACAAGCATGAATAGTGAGATCTGACCAGTTTATTAATCGGATGCCAGTGCCAGCGCGACCGCCGCCTCGGCATGAATGGCGGTGGTGTCGTAGAGCGGCACGGCCGCCCGTGCATCCCCCACCAGCAGGGCAATCTCGGTGCAGCCGAGGATCACCGCCTCGGCGCCCGCGGCTGCCAGCCCCTTGATAATCGCCAGATACTCGGCCCGCGACGATTCACGGATCTCCCCCAGACAGAGCTCGTCATAGATGATCCTGTGTACCCGCTCCCGCCCGGCCTCATCGGGTACCAGCACCGCCAACCCGAAGCGCTCCTGCAAGCGCCCTTTGTAAAAATCCTGCTCCATGGTGAAGCGGGTGCCGAGCAGGCCGACCCGGGTTATCCCGTCCGCCTGCAATTTGGCCGCGGTGGCATCGGCAATATGGAGCAGCGGGATATCGATGGCCGCCTCAATCTCGGGGGCCACCTTGTGCATGGTGTTGGTGCCGATCAGCAAGAAATCGGCGCCGCCATCCTGCAACTTGCGCGCCTCCGCCGCCAGCAGGCGGGCGGTAGCGGGCCAGTCACCGGCATGCTGCAACCGCTAGATACCGGCAAAGTCGACGCTATTGAGCAACACCCGCGCCGAGTGCAAACCGCCGAGCTGCGCCCGTATCCCGCGGTTGAGCGCCTGATAGTAACTGACGGTGGACTCCCAGCTCATGCCACCCAACAGACCGATACATTTCATAGGAACTCCTTTCATCCCAAGGGAGGGCAGAACCACGCCACCTTGCAGGCAAGGTCACGGGGGCGAGATAAAAAAGGCCCCGCAGGGCCAACAAGACAGCCGGTAAAGGCCCGGGTCAACCCCGGGCTAAATCCAGATCATCCCGACACAGGCGGCCGTCGCCAGCCCCATGCCGAGATTGAAACGCCGCCAGCCCCGGGCGGTGCGAATGATTTGCCGCACCTGGGCACCAAACAACACCCAGAACGCCCCGGTATAGAGGCCGGTAATAAAGAAGATCACCAGCACCCAGAGCGCAGAGGGCCAGTAAGCCTCCCCCGCCAGGGTGAAACCGCTGATGGCGGAGAGCGCCATCATCCACGCCTTGGGATTGAGCAGTTGCAGCATGGCCCCCTGATGGGCGGGGATAAGCGGCCGGTTGCCCTCGGCCGGGCCGCTGGCGGTCGCCACCTTCCACGCCAGCCAGAGCAGATAGGCCGAGCCGATAAGCTTGAGGCCGTCGTGCAGCAGCGGCACCTTCTCGAACACCACGCCAAGCCCCAGCGCAGTGGCGAGGATCATCAGATTGATCCCCCCCACCACCCCTACCAGCAGGGGAATCGTGCGGCGAAACCCCTGCGCCGCCCCGGCGCTGGTGAGCAACATATTGTTGGGCCCCGGCGTGCCGCAGGTAACCAGAGCAAACCCCGCCAGGGGCAGTAACCAGTTCAGATCCATCTCAACCTCTTGTCGATACAACGCACCCGTTATGGGGAAAGCCTTCTAATATGCAGAGCCAACCCCGTGGCGACAAGTCAGAAATGGCTCTTTCTCGGCCCCTCGTCCATCAGCGCAACACGGCTCAATACCAGAGCATCACCACGCAGAGCGCCGTCAGCAGACCGAGAGAACCGTTGAGTCGCCGCCAGCCCCGATCCGAGCTGATCCAGTTGCTCAGCTGATGGCCAAACAGTACCCAGACAAAGCAGACCGGCAGGGCCACCAGCGCAAACATGACCATCACCGCCAGCTGACTCGACCAGTAACTGGCGCCGGGCAGGCTGAACAGACTGATGGCGGAGATCCCCATCATCCACGCCTTGGGATTGAGGAACTGAAAGCCCAGCCCCTCCAGCATGGTTAGCGGACGGGCCCGACGGGCCGGATCCCCCGGCGCGCCGGCCACCGCGATACGCCACGCCAGCCACAGCAGATAGAGGCTACCGAAGATCTGCAAACCGAGGCGCAGCAAGGGCCAGCGCTCGAACAGCGGATAGAGCCCCAGCGCCAGAACCAGTTGCAACACCGGCTGCCCCAGCCCCACCCCGAGCAGATGTGGCAGGGTGCGACGCACCCCGAAGTTGGCGCCGGAGGCCGTCAGCATCAGGTTGTTGGGCCCCGGCGTACCGCAGGTGAGTACGGCAAAACCGAACAGGGTGACATACCACTCCATCGTCATATTGTGACTCCTTGCTTGCCACATTGTATCGATACAAAGTGTGCTATTTGGTTGTTACCAGGTTGAAATTCACGCTATATTGACAGCAAATTTTGATCAATGGATTTATTGTCACCATGACAATCTGGACACCCGACCTTACGGCCTTCGATGGCCCCCTCTACCTCAAGCTGGTCAAAGCGATCGAACAGGGGATCGCGAATGGCGAGCTGCCACCGCAGACCCGATTGCCCACCCACCGATCCCTCGCGGATCGTCTGGGTGTCACCGTCGGCACCGTCACCCGCGCCTACAGCGAGGCGGAGCGGCGCGGCCTGCTGGCCGCCCGGGTGGGACACGGCACCTGGGTCAAGGGAGCGAACACGGATCCCGCCAATGAGTGGGTGATCCGCCAGGAGGAGGGGCACCGCATCGAGCTGTGGCAGAACCTGCCGGTGCAGCTGGATCGGGCGGCCATCATTCGCCCCATGCTGGGGGAAGTGGCAGACGGGGATCTCAACGCCCTGCTCGGCTATGACAAGGAGGCGGGACGACCGGATCAGCGCCAGCAGTTCGTCAACTGGCTGGCGGAGCAAGGGGTGGCCTGCAGTGAGGAGCGCCTGCTGTTCAGCCACGGCGCCCAGCACGGCATCATGCTGGCGCTGCTGGCTACCAATTGCGTAGGGGAGACCATCCTGTGCGAGGGGCTGAGCTACCCCGGTATGCTGGGT
>NZ_JBFODV010000037.1:0-4727 GCF_040908495.1 Aeromonas sp. R1-1
TCGTCGCCTGGCTGCCTTTGTCCACGCCAGCTATACCGGACAGGAGGGATTGGCGGCGAGCGTCTTGAAAGACGTGATTGCCGAGCCCTACCGCGCGGCGCTGATCGAAGGCTTTGCCGAGGTGCGGGCGCAGGCGGCCCAGAACGGGGCGCTGGCTACCGGCATCTCCGGCTCCGGCCCCACCGTGTTTGTGGTGATGAAGGATCTGGCGCAGGCCGAGCGGATGAAGGATTGGATGGAAGCACATTTCGTGCAGAACGAAGATGGATTTGCCCGGGTCTGCAAACTGGACATGGCCGGGGCACGGGTAACAGGAAGCGAGCTATGAATCTCTACAACATCAAGGACAACAGCGAACAGGTGAGCTTCGCGCAGGCGGTGCGCCAGGGCTTGGGTCGCGAACAGGGGCTCTTTTTCCCCGAACAACTCGAACCGCTGGCCGATGTGGATGCCCTGCTGGATCTGCCGCTGGCCGAACGCTCTGCCCGCATCCTGAGCCACCTGCTGGGGGACGAAGTGCCCGCAGCCAAAGTGAGCGAGCTGATTAACGCCGCCTTCACCTTCCCGGCGCCGCTGGTGAAACTCAAAGACGGCACCTATGCCCTCGAGCTGTTCCACGGCCCGACCCTGGCATTCAAGGATTTCGGCGGCCGCTTTATGGCCCAGTGTCTCGCGGCGTTCAGAACCAACGACAAGATCACTATCCTCACCGCCACCTCCGGCGACACCGGCGCCGCCGTGGCCCACGCCTTTTACGGGCTGGAGGGGATTGAAGTGGTGATCCTCTATCCCAAGGGCAAGATCAGCCCCTTGCAGGAGAAGCTCTTCTGCACCCTCGGCGGCAATATCCGCACCATCGCCATCGATGGCGACTTCGATGCCTGTCAGGCGCTGGTAAAACAGGCCTTTGACGACGAGGCGCTGAAAAAGGCCATTGGCCTCAACTCCGCCAACTCCATCAATATCAGCCGTCTGCTGGCGCAGGTTTGCTACTACTTCGAGGCGGTGGCCCAGCTGCCGAAAGCCTCCCGCGCCAAGGCTGTGATCAGCGTGCCGTCCGGCAACTTTGGCAACCTCACCGCAGGCTTGATTGCCAAGGCGCTGGGGCTGCCGGTGAAGCGTTTTATCGCCGCCACCAACGCCAACGATACCGTGCCGCGCTACCTGAAAACCGGTCAGTGGGAGCCGCACCAGACAGTGGCCACCCTGTCGAACGCCATGGATGTCAGCCGCCCCAACAACTGGCCGCGAGTGGAAGAGCTCTGCCGTCGCAAGGGCTGGGCGCTGGAGACCCTGGGTTCCGGCATGCGTGACGATGCCCAGACTCGCGATGCCCTGAAACGGCTGCACCAGCAGGATTACCTCTGTGAACCCCACGGCGCCATTGCCTGGGATCTGCTGGGTGAACAGCTGGCCGAGGATGAGGTAGGGGTGTTCCTCTGCACCGCTCATCCCGCCAAGTTCAAGGAGTCGGTAGACGAGATCCTCAATCTCGATGTACCGCTGCCCGGCCCGCTCGCCAAGCACGCCGAATTGCCGCTCTTGTCTCATAACTTGCCAGCCGAGTTTGCCCGGTTAAGAGCATTTTTGGTGGGCTAACTGCTGTGTCGTGATAATCGATAGAAATAAAAATCCCCCGGTGATGGGGGATTTTTGTTTTCTGTATGATGAAAGGTGATCCAGCTCGGGCTGCTGTTAGTTTCCTACGACTCCTAGTTGGTTGCTGGAATAGGGATTGAATGGATCACAGGTTAGAGAGACTATGTACGCAGAGTGCTTTGGCATCGGTACCATTAATTGGCAAGTTCAATGAATCTGTGAAATAGTTCTTAGGGCTCGATATGTGCTTTTTCGCTTGATACAAGGTTATCGCAGTTCTCCCATAACTTGCTGGCAAAGTAAGTTGTATCGATGCTGAGTTGTCAGAATAAAAGTTACCTATATTGATGGATTTTATAAACTTGCAATAGTGTTATGCTGAAAAGTTTTGGACTTTATTTCCTTCTTTTCTTACTTCCGATGCTTTTGGGCTTATCTTGCCCAAAAGAAATATCGCCTGATTTAACCATGGCCTTAATGAATGGTTGAGCAACTTTCGGATTGTTAAGCATTAACCTAAATAGTTCTGCTTCATTTATTTCCTCACCAGATTGTTTGCGAATCATCAACTCGACAAGCTCTGGCGATTCGAGAATTCCTTGCATCGCCACCATCTCAGGTGGTATTTCTTCGGCCTTTTTATAATCTGGGAAAGGATATCCAATTAACTTCGCCATTTCAAGGAAATGATTATCTGGGCGTTCTGGGTCTTTATCTAAATGAGCAAAGTAATTTGCTAATTGCTCTGCGAGTCCTTTTAATCCTGATGGGGTATTTTCATACTCAATATATCTAAGGTGTGCTATGTCAAAAGGAACAGAAGGTGCATCTTTGTCCTTAATGATAATAGTTCCTGCACGACATGCATGCCTCAGGCCAAGCTCATAAAAAACATTGGGGTTTGGATAGGTTACATCAACAACTACATAGTCTGAATGCATTATTCTAGTTATGATATCGGTTGTTATTGTTCCAGGGAGGGATATATCGTCTGCTCTAGAAACCTCTAGAGATGGGCGGGCTCTTAAAATAGCCTCTTTAATTAAATCATCATACTTATTCCTTAGTTTATCTGCAGAAATAGTACTTCCATCGAGAGATTGCTCTCCGATGGCCATTACAACAAAGCAAGTTTTTGCAGTCATATATAAATCCTTATTTGAATTGTTATTTATATTTTCTATTTTTAGGATTATTGATAGTCATTATTAAATGAGAGGATGTCCTGAAATAGGAAAATGATAATCATCTTAACGTATGTTGGGTCAACCATTGTTGGATGGTGCAGAACAAAGTGAAGCAGAACGTTTATCATGAAAACAAAATTCGATAGTTTATTTTCGATTACCGCTATTCCTATCTTATTTTGAAAATCATATTTCCCGTTTGTTGAGCTCCGCTACGCTCAGCGCCAACCTACAAACTTCATCAATTACTGTGCAAAACCCACGCTACCGCCCGTGGATTACAGCTTCCAAAATGCTCCATTAACCAGCGAGGGCAGTAGCCCATCACAGATGAATAGGCACCAGATGGCTATGTTAAGCCAATCGAATCTGGCCATACCAGTCAAAAAGTGGCGTAACTGTCAGTAATGATTGTTTTTTTGCGCTGGTTCAAAAAACAGCAGAGGTCGGGCTTCGGATTCCCATGACCCTTGATTCTATTGGGGCTGGCGGGAAAGTAGGGGGCAGGCTTGCTGTTGGAGAAGGCTTTACGGGGACAATCCAGCTCTGCCAATCGGCGTTATAGTGCGGGCGATGGTTGCCCTCTGCTCCGCTCCCAAGCTGGCGAGGCGGGGGATCTGCGGCAACAATCAGCTGTTGCAATCACAGCCATTTGCAACACATCGTCATGCAAATATGACCATGCAAACACATCACCAGATAGAGAGGAGATCACCCATGAAGCGTACCATCCTGTTCGGCCTGCTCTGCGGCAGCGTGCTGCTGGCCAATCCGGTCTTTGCCAACGATGCAGCCCAGTTGCAGTGCGAGGCGCAGGCCGCGGCCAAAAAGCTTAACGGCGCCGCCAAGACCAGCTTTGTCGGCAAGTGCGTGAAAGATGCCGCTGGCGCCGCGACCGGCGAGTGCGAGAAGGCGGCGGCTGACAAGAAGCTGGCCGGTGCAGCCAAGAACAGCTTTATCCAGAAGTGCGTGAAGACGGGCGCGGCGATGGATCCGGCGGCCAAGTGCGAGAAGGCGGCGGCCGACAAGAAGCTGGCTGGCGCGGCCAAGAACAGCTTTGTCCAGAAGTGCGTGAAGGATAGCGCCGCCAAGTAAGGCATTTTCTCATCCGGTGTGTTTGCGGGGGGCCATCAGGCCCCCCGCGCTTTTTGGGGCGCACTGATGGCGCAACGCACAAGCCTTGTATCGAGGCTGCAATAGCGACACTATTGACTCCTTTTATGGGTTCCGCAGAGGCGCAGCCATGACCAGTCGTGACCGGACGAGGCGTTGGCGAGCCCCATTTCTGCGGGATTACGCGCGATAAGGGAGCAAAGCAGGATGATGGAAGGGCAACAATGGCGCTGGCTCAATGAGCCCGCCGAATGGCACCAGACAAACGACGGTTTGCAGGTAGTCACGGACCAGCAGACCGATTTTTGGCGTAGCACCTGGTATGGCTTCGAGCGCCACAGCGGGCATCTCTATGGCTGCGAGGTGGCGGGTGAGTTTACCTTTCAGGTCTGCGTCGAGGGGGAGTTCACCACCCTCTACGATCAGGCGGGGCTGATGCTGCTGCAAGACGAGGCGCACTGGCTAAAAGCGGGGATCGAGTACAACGATGCCCAGCCGATGATCGGCAGCGTGCTGACCAATCCGCGCTCTGACTGGGCCACCGGCATTTTCCCCGGTAATCCGCGCCGCTTCTGGCTGCGGCTGACCCGGCTGGCCGATTGCCTGCGTCTGCAATACTCCACCGATGGCAAGGTGTGGCCGCTGCTGCGCCTCGCCCCGTTCCCGCCAAGCGAACGATGCTTTATCGGGGTGATGTGCTGCACACCGGAGCGGCAGGGGCTGGCGGTGCGCTTCTCTGACTTGCGCCTCACGCCGCCCCTTGGCAAGGCGCTCCATGATTTGAGCTAGGCCAGCGGTTTTGCCTGCGACATTGAGCCAATAAAAAAG
>NZ_JBFODV010000038.1:0-10976 GCF_040908495.1 Aeromonas sp. R1-1
TGTAAGTGATATTCCGATGCGGGAATAGCTCAGTTGGTAGAGCACGACCTTGCCAAGGTCGGGGTCGCGAGTTCGAGTCTCGTTTCCCGCTCCAATCACTTGCAGATGACATTCTGTTGCGGGAATAGCTCAGTTGGTAGAGCACGACCTTGCCAAGGTCGGGGTCGCGAGTTCGAGTCTCGTTTCCCGCTCCAATCACTTGTAAATGACATTCTGTTGCGGGAATAGCTCAGTTGGTAGAGCACGACCTTGCCAAGGTCGGGGTCGCGAGTTCGAGTCTCGTTTCCCGCTCCAATCTCTCTTCGAAGTTTTCATAATCCCTTTGAATCGCCCTTCACATCGCGTTGCGATGCTTTGTCGTATCTGGCGTTTACTAGGCGCTTCTCTTCCACCTCCTGCCAACAGGAAGGGGATGTGGGCTCATGGTGCGGATTGTACGAGGCAAGCGGTTGTGACAGGTGGTGGGGGGCGAGAATTGCGGGCAAAAAAGAGGAGGGGCCTTGGCTCCTCCTGCATGATTCACTGGCGCGGGCTTAAACCAGAGTAACGTTTTCAGCCTGAGGGCCTTTTTTACCCTGGGTCACAGTGAACTGGACTTTTTGACCTTCAGCCAGGGTTTTGAAACCGGTGCTCTGGATGGAGGAGAAGTGAACGAATACGTCCGGACCCTGGGATTGTTCAATAAAGCCAAAACCCTTGGTTTCGTTGAACCATTTTACCTGGCCGGTGCGAATGTCAGACATGTGCTAAATCCTATCAATAACAAAATGAAACTAAGCCCGTGCTGGGCTGCATTTGCCTTGCAAGCAGGGGTTGGCTCATGACTGACCACGTCTCTTTGTCCCAGTAGCACGTAGAACAATCCCTGTCTAAAGCACAAACGATTGTACGTTAGCGCCGATCCTTGTCAATTTGACCCCTTTCGTTTTTTGAACAAGCTAAAAATATTGTGAAGTCAGTAGCTTATTTGAAGATATTTGACTGAAAAAAACGGGAGGCCAGCGCCTCCCGTTTTGTTATTCCTTGAGGGCGAAGCCTTCGCCTTGCCGGTCGTAGCGGTAGACTGCCTGACCGTAGGAGCGGATCTCTACCCGCTGGATGCGGCGGGTGTCGTCCACCAGGATGAAGATAGAACGGCCCGATTGCAGGCGGGTCAGGGGACGATCCGGCCCCTCGATGGCGATCAGGCGGCTCAGCTCGGCACCCGGCAACTCGAATTTACGCCAGATGGAGTAGAGGGTCTCACCCGCCTGCACATCGTGTTGCAGCCAAGTGCCGTTAACCTTCTCTTCGACCGGCTTGGCTGCCGCGGGGGCACTGCCTGCCGCGCCATTACCGACAGTTAGAGCTTGAGCAGGCACGGCCAGCGGCACTTCCAGCGAGCCGGAAGGGGCGGCTTTGGGGGCGGATGGCGCTGGCTCCCAAGCCAGCACCAGCAACCAGAGCGGGATCAGGATCAGCAGACCTATGGTGTTTTTGCGGGGCAGCGGGCTGGACAGCTTGAATTTGCCTGCTTTGGCATCCTGGCGGCGTTGGCCGAGGTTGCTCATCCCTTGGCCAAAACGTTGGCGCAGGGACAGGGTCGCGGCATTGATGCGATGGAGCAGGGATCCTTGTGATTCGTCTTGGCGACGCTGCTGGGCTCGTCTGTTATGGCCTCGTGGGCGACGGTCCGGGGTGGGCACGGCATTTACCTCTCACTACATTGCCTGCCATCAGGCAAATTCGCCGCCTATGGTAAACGGACTCGCCCCCGAGGGGGAGAGTCCTGAGGCGGAAAATTATCAGCTGAGACGAAATTGACCCAATAATTGCTGCAATTTGTCGGCCGCCTGACGCAATGCCTGACTGGCTTTGGCCGTTTCGGTCGCATCCTGAGCAATGTCGTTGGCCAGTGCGTTGGTTTTTGACAGATTGCCGGAGACGGTTTCTGAGACCGAGCTCTGCTCTTCGGCGGCGGAGGCGATCTGATAGGTCATGTCGTTGATGGTGGAGATGGCCTGGTAGATGCTGCCGAGCGCCTCTTCCGCCAGATCCGCCTCGCCCACAGCCTGATGGGTCAGCTGCTGGCTCTGGGTGATAGCGCTGACTGCATTGGTGGAGCTGAGGCGGATCTTCTCGATCAGCTCCTGGGTGTTCTGTACCGCCTGCTGGGTGTTGCCCGCCAGTTTGCGCACCTCGTCGGCAACCACCGCGAAACCGCGCCCCTGCTCGCCAGCTCGGGCTGCCTCGATGGCGGCGTTGAGGGCCAGCAGGTTGGTCTGATCGGCAATTCCCTGAATGACGGTGAGGATGCTGGTGATCTGGGCGCTGTCGTGAGCCAGCCCTTCCACCACTTCGGCCCCTTTACCGGCTTCTGCTGCGACCTTGTGCATCGACTGGATCACCTGCTGGAAGCGCTCCTTGCCCTGATCGGCTGCGTTTTGCGCCTGTTTGGCCGAGTCGGCGGTATTGTTGGCGTGGGTGGCGACCTCCTGACTGACGTAGGACATCTCCTGTACCGCGGTCAGCATCTGCTCCATCTCCGCCTGATGGTGCTGCAGGTTGTTGTCGGTCTGACCGGCGATGCGATCGGTGTCACCAGCGTAGCGGTTCACCTCGCTGGCAGTCTTGAGCACATCCCCGAGCAGCCCTTGCAGCTTGTCGATAAAGCGGTTGATCCCCTTGGCGAGATCCCCCAGCTCATCCACCGAGCGGGTTGTGAGACGTTTGGTGAGATCCCCTTCACCATCGGCGATGTCATCCACCAGGCTGACCATCTGACGGATGGGGCCAGTGATGCTGCGGGCAATTACCAGCATGGTGGCCAGCGCCAGCGCCAGTACGATAACGGCGCCTACCAATTGCTGGGTCACCGCGGCCCGGTTCATCTCATTGAGCTGGTTTTCCAGTTGATCGGCGCCCGCCAGTACCACCTTGTAGGGCAGGGTGACGATGATGGCCCAGTTGCGGCTCATTCCCGGAACCGAGATTGGTACAGAAATACGCAGATTGTCGTTGAGCTCTTCACGTTGCTCCTGCTGTTGCAGGTACTGTTTCCAGTTGTTGCCCAACAACTCTTTGGCATGCTTGCCCAGCATATTGTCATTGCCGCTGGTACCTGTAATCACACCAGCTGCGCTGACGATCAGGGTCTCCCCCTGGCCATCATAGATGTTATTGTTGAGGCTCTTGGCCTGCTGGTTAAGGGCAGTAACCTCAAGATCGACGCCGATGATCCCCTTGAAGTCTCCGTCAATAAACAGTGGGGATGAGATGGTACTCAGCATGACTTGCTTGCCATTGACATCAAATACATAGGGATCGATAAGGCATGCACTTTTATGCTGTTGGGGGCAACTGTAATAGTCGTTGGCTGGGTTACCGAAGCTGTCGGTATCTGTTTTGGTAATGGAGTAAAGCAGGTCTGTGCCTATAGAACCCCCGTCACGGTAGTAATAGGGAACAAACCGGCCATTACTGTCACTGCCCAGCTCCTTCTGGCCGACATAATTACTATCTTGCTCGTCCAGTGCGTTGGGCTCAAATCCCGCCAAGACGCCATATATCTGAGGATCTGTGGTCAACGTTTTTTTCATTAGTGCAACAACGTTGGGGCGCGTCAGTGGTAGCTCCTTGGAAATGGCCAGTTGAACCACTCCTGCAAGTTGTTGGTCATATGCCAATGCCTTTTGTAGCAGTTGGGTGATGGTGGCCGCCTCGGCGCGGGCATTGGCGCTGACCTTCTGCCAGGCCTCCTGCTGCAGCGCTTCACGGCTGGAGCTGATGGTGAGTTGTTGAGTCTGCTGACCCGAGTATTGGTTGAGCAGGATCAGGATGACCAAGGCGGTGGTCATGGCGATCCCGGCCATCACTAGAATGCGATTCTGGATAGAACGGAACTGCATCGTCTCTTCCTTTTTAGTAGCGGTGTTATTTGGATATCGACCGAAGCCGACAGTGGTTGTAGCAAATAGGAAATAGAACTTCTGTTTTGCGATCCCCTTCAAATATCAGGCGGCAAGCGCCCCGCCAGTAAATTTAATCCCCTACTTTAGCCCGCAATGGCGTCATGGTTTTCCCATCCGTGATTGTCGGTGCTAAAATGCGACGGTTTTTTCTAACGAATTGGCCCAAGGCCCTCTACACAAGGCTTAAAGATGAAAGTCAAAACCCGTTTTGCTCCCAGCCCGACCGGCTTTTTGCATGTCGGCGGTGCCCGTACCGCACTCTATTCCTGGTTGTTTGCAAAGAACCAGGGCGGTGAGTTCGTGCTGCGTATTGAGGATACCGACCTGGAACGTTCCACTCAGGAGGCCATCGACGCCATCATTGAGGGCATGGAATGGCTGGAGCTGAACTGGGATGAGGGCCCCTACTACCAGACCAAGCGCTTCGATCGCTACAACGGTCTGATCGACGAGATGCTGGCCGATGGCCGCGCCTACAAGTGCTTCTGCTCCAAAGAGCGTCTGGAAGCACTGCGCGAAGGCCAGATGGCCAACGGCGAGAAGCCCCGCTATGACGGCAAGTGCCGCGACCACGCCCACGATCACCCGGCCGATGCGCCGCACGTGATCCGCTTCCGCAACCCGACCGAAGGCTCCGTGGTGTTCGACGACCACGTCCGTGGCCGCATCGAGTTCGCCAACACCGAGCTGGACGATCTGATCATTCGCCGTACCGACGGCGCGCCGACCTACAACTTCTGTGTTGTAGTCGATGACTGGGATATGGAGATCACCCACGTGGTGCGTGGTGAAGACCACATTAATAACACCCCGCGCCAGATCAACATCTACAAGGCACTGAACGCGCCGGTACCGGAATTTGCCCACGTCTCCATGATCCTGGGTGACGACGGTGCCAAGCTCTCCAAGCGCCACGGTGCAGTCTCCGTGATGCAGTACCGCGACGACGGCTACCTGCCGGAAGCGCTGCTCAACTATCTGGTACGTCTGGGCTGGTCCCACGGCGATCAGGAGATCTTCAGCCTGGACGAGATGATCAAGCTGTTCAGTCTGGATGCCATCTCCAAGTCCGCCTCAGCCTTCAACACCGACAAGCTGCTGTGGTTGAACAACCACTACATGCGCAGCCTGGATCCGGCTTATGTTGCCAAGCATCTGGCATGGCACATGGAAAACCAGAAGATCGACACCAGCAGTGGCCCGGTGCTGGCCGACGTGGTCACCCTGCTGGCCGAGCGCTGCAACACCTTGGTTGAGATGGCTGCCCAGAGCCGCTACCTGTTCGAAGATTTTGAGGCGATCGACGAAGCTGCTGCCAAGAAGCACCTGCGTGGCGTGGCTGCCGAGCCGCTGGCTCTGGCCAAGACCAAGCTGGCTGCACTGGATAGCTGGACTACCGAAGCGTTGCACGAGCTGATTGAAGCGACCGCTGCCGAGCTGGGTCAGGGCATGGGCAAGGTTGGTATGCCGCTGCGTGTGGCCGTCACCGGTCTGGGCCAATCCCCTGCCATCGACGCGGTAATGGCGCTGGTCGGCAAGGAGCGCGTCCTGGCGCGTATTGACCGCGCGCTGGCGTATATCGAAGCCCGCATGGCTGCCGAGTAAGCTCTGCCGATGTGGCAGACGAGGGGATAACCCTGCTCTGCCACATGTGAATAGAAAAAATCCGAAACCACTGGTTTCGGATTTTTTTATGGCCGGGAGCGATGGAACTGGGGCACAACGATGGTCATGCCCGCCCCGGGGAGCTGTCAGGCGAGTTTGAAGGACTGGATCTGGCTGTCGAGCTCCTTGCTGTGCTGCTCGACCAGCTCGGAGGCCTCTTGCAGTTCACGCAGCACCACCACGGAGCCTTCGGCGATCTGCTTGACCTGCTCCAGATTGCCGCGCATCTCTTCGGCGACCGAGCTCTGTTGCTCGGAGGCGGCGGCGATGTGGCGGTTCATGTCGGCGACCCCCTGTACCCGCTGCACTATGGTGGCGAGCTGGGTACCGGCTTGGGTCACCTGTTCCACCCCCTTGTCGGCCTGCTGTACGCTTTGGGCCATCAGCTCACCAGCCTGATGGGCATTGCCCTGCAGCTGTTCGATCATCTTCTGGATCTCGACGGTGGCGGCCTGAGCCCGGTTGGCCAGTTCACGCACTTCGGAGGCCACCACGGCAAAGCCGCGACCAGCTTCACCGGCGCGAGCCGCCTCGATTGCAGCGTTCAGGGCCAGCAGGTTGGTCTGCTCCGAGATGCCGCGAATGGTGTCGACCACAGAGCCAATGCGCTCGACCCCCTGCTCCACCTCGTTGACCACGGTGGCGGAACGCTGGATGTTGCCGGAGAGGGTGTCTATGGTGCTGACGGTGTCAGCGACGCAGCGGCTCCCCTCTTCCGCCAGCTGGCTGGTTTCGGCAGTGGCGTGAGAGGCCTGATCCGCATGGGCGGCCACTTCGCGAATGGCGCCGACCATCTGGCTCATGGCGCTGGCCAGCTGTTCGATCTGGGTGAACTCTTCGTTGATCGCTTCGTTGGCCTCTTCCATGCAAAGGGTCACCTGGGAGGCGATGTCGTTGAGCTCCTTGCAGGCGGCGCGCTGGTTGCCAAACACCTCTTTAAGATTCTCCTGCGAGTGTGAGACCGCCTTGGCGATGTCACCGAATTCGTCACGAGACTTGAGCAGTACCTTGTGGCTGAGATCCCGCTTGGCGAAGCGTTCCAGCAGGCCCACCAGATAGTGCACCTGCTTGACCATCAGGCGGGAGCCGGTGAGCAGCAGGATCACGAACAGCAGCCCCATGATGGCGGTCTCCATAAGACCGGTCCAGAGCAGGCGATTGGAGATCGCATCCGCCTTGGCGGGATCGAGCCCTTCGCTGAGCAGGGTCGCTTCCAGATTGTTGGCGTCAAACCAGAGTTTTGTCAGTAGCAGGAGGGTACTGAACACCATCAGCAGCACCACTTTGGGTACCAACCGGATGTTGCTCATTCTTTTCTCCAGCAGGTTCAGCTGCATTGTCATTCTCCTTTTAAAAGCCGTTTTTTCCTTTGCCCTCAGGACTATCGGCATTATCTTCTCTTTTATTAATTTGCACTGTGCTTAAAGTTGGAAAATGTATGCGACATCACTTAACTCATCTGCGGGCGATGGATCTGCTGATGGCATTTCTGTCGATAATATCGGTTGTGCTGGTGACGGCCCGCTGGTGGGGCCATGAGAGCCTGACACCACAGACCCTGCAGCTCTTCTATGACCTCGACAGTCTGATCTGCTACTTCTTCCTCGCGCACTTTGCTTATGGCTGGATCCGGGCCTCTGATCGCAAGGCCTATTTCAAGGCCAACTGGATCTATCTGCCGGGTAGCCTGCCGATGGCGGAGCAACTGCGCTGGGCGCGGTTGATCCAGCTGTGGCGGGTCTATCAGCTGTTCAAGGAGCACCCGGATCTCTGGGCCATGTTCCGTCGCGAGCGCAACGAGACCACCCTCTCAGGCATCCTGTTTCTGTTCTTCCTGCTGCTGGGGGTGGGCTCCGGCGTCATGTACTGGATTGAGTCAGGCCAGCCCGGCAGCCAGATTGAGACACCCTATGACGCGTTCTGGTGGACGCTGGTGACCCTCTCGACAGTCGGTTACGGCGATCTGGTGCCCAAGACCGAGGAGGGGCGGTTTGTCGCCAGCCTGCTGATCCTGTTCGGGGTCGGTCTGTTCGGTGCCATCAGCGGTTTTATGGCCAGCCTGTTTTTGCAGCCCAACAAGGGGGATGGCGAGACCGACAAGTGGCGTCATCACTACAACAACCAGCAAGAGGAGCTGCTGCGGGAGATCCGCGCCCTGCGCAGCGAGGTGCAGGAGCTGAAAAACAAGTGAGACCGCAGACGGGCAAGTTGCGAGGTGACTCGCAACTCTGCGCTCTTTATCTGGGGGGAGGTGCTTTTTCTTTGCTTGTCCTTTAACCTGCTGGCGGCTTAACATTCAACCTCTTGTCCAAACCTGAAAAAGAGAACCGATCGACCATGCGCGCCCTTCTCGGGATTTTGATCTGCTTGTGTGCCCAACAGGCACTGGCCGATACCCGTTATGTTTCAGACAACATCTTTACCTATATCCACAATGGCCCGGGTACCCAGTACCGGATCCTTGGCAGCGTCAAGGCTGGTGAACCGCTGGAGGTAAAGGCGGTGAACAGCGAGGCCGGTTTTACCCAGGTGGTGGACGGTCGTGGCCGCGAGGGGTGGATCAAAAACAGCGAACTGCAGAGCCAGATCAGCCTGCGCGAGCGTCTGCCCCAGGTGGAAAAAGAGCGCGATGAGCTTAAAGATCGCCTGCAGAACCTTAACGGTGACAACGAGAAACGCTTCACCGAGAAGGATGGCCAGATCGCTGCCCAGAGCAAGGAGATCGCCGCTCTCAAGGCCCAGTTGGTCAGTCAGGGTGAGGAGATGAGCAATCTCAAAGAGCAGAATGATGCCCTGACCCAGAGCTACGACAACCAGGAACACGACATGCAGATGGACTGGTTTATCCGTGGTGGTGCCATGGTGGGGGCCGGTATCCTGCTTGGTATCCTGCTGCCGATGCTGCCCCGTCGTCGCAGTCGTGGCGATCGCTGGATGAACTGACAGCATTTGGCTGAATAAATTGATGAGAAGGGTCGCCGTGGCGGCCCTTCTTTTTTTGGGGCGTATTGGGGGGATGGGTGGCTGCTTTGCGATAGAGCGGCGGCAGATCGTATACAAAATTAAGTCAGATGACCCTCATGTTTATTGGCGGGCTGGCTTCAAAAAGGAATGAATAGGGTGAATTAGCGATCTTTGTTAAAGAGTGGCAACAAATTCATTTCATATAGGGGAGGATATTGTATACATTGTCGGCGTTTCGGCGGCGCGACCGCCTTTGTCGATATCAGCCTTAGGGCGTACAGGAAGACCCCATATGTTCAAAGCTACTCAAGTACTTGCCGCTGACTATATCCCCTCTGATCTGGCCGCCCTGCGCGAAGCCATCACCCAGAACTATGTGGTGGATGAAAATGCCTATCTGGCCGAACTGTCGGCCATGCTGCCGGGGGATGGCGCCTCGCTGGAGCAGGTGACCCAGCGTGCCCGTACTCTGGTGACCAAGGTGCGCAAGGAGAGCGGCTCCGGTGACGGTATCGACGCCTTCCTGCAGGAGTACAGCCTGGATACCCAGGAGGGGATTATCCTGATGTGTCTGGCCGAGGCGCTGCTGCGCATTCCCGATGCCGAGACCGCTGACGCCCTGATCAAGGACAAGCTCTCCGGCGCCAACTGGTCATCTCATTTCCGCAAGAGCGACTCTACTCTGGTCAACGCCTCCACCTGGGGGCTGATGCTGACCGGCAAGATTATCAAGCTCGACAAAAAGCTCGACGGCAACCCGGCCAACCTGCTGGGGCGGATGGTCAACAAGCTGGGGGAGCCGGTGGTGCGATCCGCCATGTATGCCGCCATGAAGATCATGGGCAAGCAGTTCGTGCTGGGGCGCGACATGAAGGAGGCGCTCAAGGCGAGCCGCAAATCCCGCGAGCTGGGCTACACCCATACCTACGACATGCTGGGTGAATCTGCGCTGACCATGCAGGATGCCGACAAGTATCTGACCGATTACCGCAACGCCATCGAGGCGGTGGGCAACGAGCGGATCAGCGACGGCGGCCCGGCCCCCTCCATCTCCATCAAGCTCTCGGCACTCCATCCACGCTATGACGTGGCCAACCGCGAACGGGTGCTCGGCGAAATGTGCGAGCGGCTGGTGGGGCTGGTGCGTCTGGCCCGCGACAAGGATGTGGCCATCAGCATCGACGCCGAGGAGATGGACAGACTCGAGCTGTCGCTGGATCTGTTCGAGCAGCTCTACCGCTCCGACGCCAACCGTGGCTGGGGCAAGCTCGGCATGGTGGTGCAGGCTTACTCCAAGCGCGCCCTGCCGGTACTCTGCTGGCTCACCGCACTGGCCCGCGAGCAGGGTGACCTCATTCCGGTTCGCTTGGTAAAAGGCGCTTACTGGGACAGCGAACTGAAATATGCCCAGCAGGCGGGCCTGCCCGGCTACCCGCTCTTTACCCGCAAGGCGGGCACCGATATCTCCTACCTCGCCTGCGCCCGTTACCTGCTGAGTGAGCCGACCCGCGGCTTTATCGCCCCCCAGTTTGCCACCCACAACGCCAATACCGTGGTCAGCATTCTGGAGATGGCCGGTGATCGCCAGTTTGAATTCCAGCGTCTGCACGGCATGGGCGAGGAGCTGCACAACGCCGTGCTGAACGACAATCCCGGCCTGCACTGCCGCATCTATGCGCCGGTCGGCGCCCACAAGGATCTGCTGCCCTATCTGGTGCGCCGCCTGCTGGAGAACGGGGCAAACACCTCCTTCGTTCACAAGCTGGTGGATCCCAATACCCCGGTGGATTCACTGGCCGAGCACCCGCTGCGCACCCTCAAGCGCTACTCAGGTTTTGCCAACGACCGTATTCCCCAGCCGGTGAACCTCTTCACCGACCGCAAGAACTCCAGCGGCGTCAACATGAACATCCTCTCCATCCAGCGCTCCTTCTTCGCCCGCTTGAAAGAGCTGGAGAGCAAGCAGTGGCTGGCAGGGCCCATCGTCGATGGTGAGACCCTCAAGCGCAGCGAAGCCCGCACCGTGCTGAGCCCGCAGGATGTGAGCCTCACCGTCGGCAAGATCCATTGGGCCGACGAGCAGGCGGTGGAGCAGGCTTTAGCATCCGCCCACGCTGCCTTCCCGCGCTGGCGTGAAACCCCGGTGAGCGAGCGTGCCGCCGCGCTGGAGAAGCTGGCGGATCTGCTGGAAGCGCACCGCGAGCAGTTTGTCTCCCTCTGTACCCGCGAGGCGGGCAAGTTGCTGCAAGATGGCATCGATGAGGTGCGTGAAGCGGTCGATTTCTGCCGCTACTACGCGGTGCAGGCGCGCAGCCTGATGGGGCAGGCGACCCTGCTGCCCGGTTACACCGGCGAGCAGAACGAGCTGTTCCTGCAGGGGCGCGGGGTGTTTGTCTG